>JAGNPF010000378.1 GCA_017989775.1 Flavobacterium sp. | reverse complement strand
GTACAAATCCTCACGGAAGCGACCTTCGGCAATTTCTTTTTTCAAATCTTTGTTCGTTGCCGCAATGACGCGAACATCCACCTTGATGTCTTTGTCGGCACCCACTCGGGTAATCATGTTTTCCTGCAAGGCGCGCAACACTTTGGCTTGAGCCGAAAGACTCATGTCGCCAATTTCATCCAGAAAAATCGTTCCTTTGTCGGCTGCTTCGAATTTTCCGGCACGGTCTTTCACGGCCGAAGTAAAAGCACCTTTCACGTGGCCAAACAATTCGCTTTCGATCAATTCACTCGGAATCGCAGCACAATTCACTTCGATTAACGGAAAACTTGCTCTTTGACTTTTTTCGTGCAATTGGTGGGCGACCAATTCTTTTCCGGTTCCGTTGGGTCCCGTAACCAAAACTCGGGCTTCGGTTTGCGCCACTTTTTCAATCATCAATTTGATGAGATTGATGGGTTCGCTTTCGCCAATCATTTCGTAGTTCTTGCTGACTTTTTTCTTCAGGATTTTATTCTCGACCACGAGTTGTTTTCTGTCCAAGGCATTGCGAACGGTATTCAACAATCGGTTCAAATCCGGCGGTTTCGAAATATAATCAAAAGCTCCCAAACGCATCGTTTGGATGGCGGTTTCCATGTCGCCGTGACCGGAAATCATCACCATCGGGATTTCTGGTTTTATTTTTTTTACCTCTTCAAGAACTTCAACTCCGTCCATTTTGGGCATTTTGATGTCGCACAAAACCAGGTCGTAGTCGTTGTTTTTTATTTTTTCCAAACCTTGAATTCCGTCTTCGGCATCTTCCACGACATAAGTGTCGTTTTCTTCGGAAAGTATTTTGGAAAGCACTCTTCGAATGGCCGCTTCATCTTCTATGATTAATATTTTACTCATGCTTTGTAATTTTCAAATTAAAAAAAGCACCAAATTCCAATAATTTGGAATTCGGGAATTTATTTATTGGAATTTAATACTTCAACCATTTATACAATTCTCTCCAGGTTGGTTTTTTGCCATACATCAATATTCCCACTCGGTATATTTTGGAAGCGAACCAAACCACGAAAAAGAAGGTTGCAAAAAGTATCGTGATGGAAAGAACGATTTGCCACCAGGGCACGCCAAACGGAATTCGCATCAGCATTACGATGGGCGATGTGAGCGGCACCATCGAAAATACGGTGGCAACGGTTCCGTGCGGATTGTTGATGACGGTAAAAAACCCTATGTAAACCGCCAGTACCAAAGGCATGATGATGGGCAAAAGAAATTGTTGCGAATCGGTTTCGCTGTCCACTGCCGCACCAATGGATGCGTAAAACGAACTGTACAAAAAATAGCCTCCTATGAAATAAATCACGAAACTGAAAAGGATTGTGGCAATGGGCAAACCCCATAATTCACGGACATACATTTGTGCCATAACCGCAAATTCCTGGTGTGCTTCCTTCACTACCGAAGGTGGGATTTTTGCCGTCGGACTGGCATCAACGCCAAAAAACGTGGAAGCCGCCACCATCAACACGAGTCCCAGAATGGCCCAGATAAAGAATTGCAGCAATCCCGCCAAGGAGGTTCCTATGATTTTTCCCATCATCAACTGGAATGGTTTTACCGAGGAAATAATGATTTCGACAATGCGGTTGGTTTTCTCTTCGATGACGCTGCGCATCACCATATTGCCGTAAATAATGATGAACATCATGATGAGATATCCAAATGCGCCTCCAATGGCAATCTTGATTTCGTTGAGCCCTTTCAAACTTTGCTCTCCCGATGCTTTCGCCAGACTTATGTTGACTTTGGCTTGTGCATTATGAATCGCCAAAGTGTCCAGTTTGGCTTTTTCGAAGTTGTCCTTGGTCAGTTTTTTGGCAACCAAGTCCTGAATGTTTTCAATAAATGAAATGCTTGGACTTTCGTTGGAAATGAATTGGATTTTGCTTTCCAAGTCCTTGTCATTTTTCACTTTCGGAATGTGAAGCAGTCCTTCGTAACTCTCGTTGGTGATGCTGTCTTTCAAAAATTGGACATCAATCATAGACAAATCATGATAAACATATTCGCCATCCTTGCTGTTGAGCGCCTTGAATTCGTTGACAAACATTCCCGTTTCATCGTGAATGGCCACTCGTTTGGTATCGGCTTTCATCGTGCTCAAATACCCCACAAAAGCAGCAATACCCACAAAAAGCAATGGACTCAAAAAAGTCATTACAATAAATGATTTATTGCGCACTTTGGCGACAAATTCTCTTTTTATTATTAGTGATAAAATGCTCATCTGAAAATTTTAGATTTCTGATTTTAGATTTCTGATTTTAGTGCTTTTAGATTTTTCAATCTACATTCTAAAATCTCAAATCTAAATTTATTGACTTACTGTTTGTATAAAAATATCGGTAACGCTCGGGATTTTTTCCACAAAATGGGTCACTTGTCCTCTTTGAACCAGAATGTGGAGCAATTCGTTTGGTGTTGCATTCCCGAGTTGGATTTCGAGTTTCAATTCATTGTTGAGCGATTTGAAATTGGTTTGTCCGACCTTGAATTTCTGGGTGATGTCATACATCAGCCCTTCCACGTTGTCCGACAAAATTCCCACTTCAAAATTATTGGTCCTGAATTTGCGTTTCACGTCATTCAAC
>JAGNPF010000377.1 GCA_017989775.1 Flavobacterium sp. | reverse complement strand
TAGAGTTGTAGAACTTGAAATTTACCTTTTTAAAACCGAAACAGAATATTTTTTCATAAATCAACCAACGAAAAATCAATCCCTAAAATTTGCTGCATAAAAAAGGCTGCCCTTTTCGGACAGCCTCATGTTTTTTCTAAACTTACACATGTCTCAACAAAATAAAATGAAAAACAAATTAACAATCAGTTGGATTTTGTTGCTAATAAACGTTTTAGGTTTTGCACAAAAGCCCCAAGATTTAAAACAAAATACTGGACAAACAGAAAAAAAGGTTTTCACTTATACCAATCCTATTACGAGAGACATAACCATTTCTATGCGGGATCATTTCATTATAAAAGTGGAAAACAAATGGTATTGCGTAGGTACTTCGGAGCCAGTTTGGACAGGGCTTAATCCTGGAGTGAGAATGTTGGTTTCAGATGACATGATCAATTGGAAACAACATTCGTTTATAATTGACGCCAGTAAATTGCCGGCAGATTGTCCTTATAATGGTCGTTTTTGGGCACCCGAAATCCATTTTATTCAAAACAAATACTATTTAACGGTAAATAGCGGAAAAGTAACTGCCGAAGATCCAAAAGGAATGAAAACCCACAGCGTTTGGTTGTTCAGTTCCGATAAGGTAACAGGGCCGTACAAATTAGTCAATGGGCCTTTGACACCACAGTACAATAACGACAGTACTTTGTTTGAAGACGAAGACGGACAAACCTATCTGTATTGCAGTGGCAATGGACTTTTCCAAGCTAAAATTGATTTAAAATCAGGTAAATTAACCACTCCAATCGAAAAGTTTCTTGACAAAAAACAACCCGGATATCCAGAATGGATGGTGGGAGGCATTGAAGGACCCTTTGTAATAAAAAAGGAAGGAACCTATTTTATGTTCTTTTCTACCTGGACTCGGGGCTATGAAGTTGGATTGTTGAAATCAAAATCGCCATTGGGCCCTTGGGAATTAGCCTCTCAAGAACCCATTTTTGGAACCAGAAAAAAACAGTATCATCCTGAGCTGGCGCAAGAAGGTGGTTATTCGCATTTAAAATTTCAAGATACCGAGGATCCTTATCAAGAAACGGGACACAATGCGTTATTTATTGGCCCTGATAATCAGTTGTGGAGTTCCTGTCATTATTTCATGGATGAAAAAAGACCTTATCCCTATAGTCAAACTTTTGAGGAATGGGAAAAAGGACCTCAAATGGGAATTGAACCCGTGTTTTACAAAGACGGAAGATTTTTTATAAAAGAAGCCACTTGGACCAAACAAACCATCGAGTATTAATTTTTTTGTTCAAAATTATTCAATGGGTCAAACAATTTAATAGAAAGGCAAAGTCATTAAATTTGGGTTATGAAAAACCTAAAAATTGTTGAAATAATTTTAAACATATGAAAAAACCAAAATCACACTGGATGGTTTCATCCATTTTCATGTGTTTTTCTTTTATTGGAATTGCCCAAAATCCAATAATAAGGGATCAATATTCTGCCGACCCATCGGCAAGAGTGGTAGGTGATCGGGTTTATGTTTATCCTTCACATGACATATTAGCGACAGAAGGCAAAGGCCGAAAAGATTGGTTTTGTATGGAAGATTATCACGTTTTTTCGTCAGACAACCTTGTTGATTGGACAGATCACGGAATGATAGTCCATCAAAACAAAGTGCCTTGGGTTCGCCCAGAAAGTTATAGTATGTGGGCACCTGACTGCATCGAACGAAATGGAAAATATTATTTTTATTTTCCTTCGACCCCAAAAGACACCATTGCCCATGGCAAAGGATTTACCATTGGCGTAGCGGTATCTGATAAACCTTCTGGGCCATTTATCCCTGAATCTAATCCCATAAAAGGCGTGAAAGGCATTGACCCCAATGTTTTTATTGATAAAGATGGCCAAGCTTATTTATATTGGTCGTCTCGGGATATTTTTGGCGCAAAGCTGAAAAACAACATGCTTGAACTGGACTCCGAAGTTAAAACTTTGGGAGAGTTGCCATCCAAAGGGTTGAAAGAAGGGCCTTATGTATTTGAACGAAACGGGATTTATTACTTGACCTATCCGCATGTCGAAAACAAAATTGAGCGTTTGGAGTATGCCATTAGTGATAATCCTTTGGGTCCATTCAAAGTTATGGGTGTAATTATGGACGAATCACCAACGGGTTGCTGGACAAACCATCATTCTATCATAGAATTCAAAAATCAATGGTATTTATTCTACCATCACAATGATTATTCTCCAACATTTGACAAAGCCCGATCTGTAAGAGCAGATGTACTAACCTTTAATTCGGATGGTACGATTAAAAAAGTCATTCCAACTTTAAGAGGAATTGGTGTGACCAATGCCATCAAAGAAATCCAGATTGACCGGTACAGCAAGATTAGCGAAAAAGGCACGTCCATCGCTTTTGTTGACACTCTCGATAATTTTAAGGGATGGAAAACAGTATTCAGCAACTCGGATGCTTGGATACAATACAACACGGTTGATTTTGGCAAAAAACCATTGAAAACACTTGTGGTAAAAGCTTTGTCTGCAACTGGTGGCACTTTGCAAATACGCACCAATGATCTAAATGGCGTTTTAATAGCCGAAGTCAAAATTCCTGTAGGCACCAACTGGCAGGACATAAAAG
>JAGNPF010000376.1 GCA_017989775.1 Flavobacterium sp. | reverse complement strand
GGAATAGAATGTGTCTTGCCCTACAAGGATGAAATCAACGCGATTTTTGATCGGGAGTCCAAAATAAAACTGTCCAAAACCGACACGGAACTGCTCTTGTCGTCGATGTATGTTTATTATGCCCAAAAAGTGTACCAAGGAATCGACAACGAAAAGACGACCGAAATAGGCTGGTTCATTCCCCGAAAAAACCTCTCTTATGCCAATTTACTGGATTCCTTGCTGGTGGATGCTTCCTTGTTGAACAAAAACGCCAACCATCTTTTGGGGCAATACTACAAACTGCGGGAAAAATTGAAAGAATACCGTCAAATAGAAAAAAATGGCGGTTGGGATTCCATCCAAATGGAGCCGTCCAGAAGGGAATACAAGCCAGACGACACTTCCAAAGTCATTGGTCAAATCAGGAAACGCCTTGCCATTAGCGGAGACTTACAACAGGATTCCAAAAGCAATTGTTATGACGAAGAATTGATGGCCGGCGTTTTGGATTATAAAAAAAGGAATGGATTCAAACTCAATTATTACATTGAGCCCGAACATCTGGAAAACATGAACATTTCCGTTGAAGAACGCATCAAAACCATCATGATAAACATGGAACGCTGCCGATGGATCGATCCCGAGTTGACAAAAGCCGATGCATTCATCGTGATAAACATTCCGTCTTTTAAATTAGCATATATGAAAAATGGCGCAAAGGAATTGGAATCCAAAGTTTTTGTGGGCAAAAACATGACCGAAACGGTGATTTTTAGCGGCAACATCAACCAAATCGTCTTCAGTCCTTATTGGAATGTTCCCAGAAGCATTATCGAAAACGAACTGAAATTTGCAATGGAACAAGACAAAAATTACTTGGCTTCGCACAATATGGAATGGAACAATGGCAATGTGAGGCAAAAACCCGGCCCAAAAAATGCCCTGGGATTAGTCAAGTTCCTGTTCCCTAATTCCAACAGTATATATTTGCACGACACGCCCGTCAAATCATTGTTTGATGTGGAAACTCGCGCCTTTAGCCACGGCTGCATCAATATGGAAAAGGCCAAGGAATTGGCAATATTGATTTTAAAAGACGATCCCAAATGGCCTGTCGAAAAAATAAATGCGGCCATGAGCGGTGAAAAAGAAACAAACTATTTCCTAAAAAAACCTGTTCCTGTTCACATTGGTTATTTCACGACTTGGGTTGACGAATCCGGAATGATCAATTTTTACAAAGACGTTTATCAAAGAGACCCTCGCTTGGTCGAATTGTTGCTTGCAAATGATTTGAAATAGCCTTATTTACTTGGAATTGGAAAAACAAAAAACCGCAAATTTTTAGAAAAAGATTTGCGGTTTTTGATGGTAAAAAACACCTGTAAAAATAAGTTTTCTCTATGATTCTTGAAATTACTTCATCTCTTGCGGTGACAAGATTGTTGTTTTTGGCAATGCGGTGAAACCCATGTTGTACAAAGTAAAGGACTGGATGTCTGCGTTTTCCTGGATTGTGGCTTCCACGGATTTTCCGGCTCCGTGTCCTGCTTTCACGTCAATGCGAATCAAAACAGGATTGTTTCCACTTTGTTTTTCCTGCAATTCGGCAGCAAATTTGAAACTGTGGGCTGGCACCACCCTGTCGTCATGATCGCCAGTTGTAACCATCGTGGCTGGATATTGTGTTCCTTTTTTCACATTATGTACCGGAGAATATTTCTTGATGTACTCAAACATTTCCTTGCTGTCTTGGGAAGTTCCATAATCATAAGCCCAACCCGCCCCAGAGGTAAAAGTGTGGTAACGCAACATGTCCAAAACACCCACGGCCGGCAAGGCCACTTTCATCAAATCAGGGCGTTGCGTCATGGTCGCACCCACAAGCAAACCACCGTTTGATCCGCCACGAATGGCCAGAAAATTGGACGAAGTGTATTTTTGGGCAATTAGATATTCGGCGGCGGCGATGAAATCGTCGAACACGTTTTGTTTTTGCATTTTGGTTCCTGCATCATGCCATTTTTTTCCGTATTCGCCACCACCACGCAAGTTGGCAACGGCATAAATTCCTCCGTTTTCCATCCATACGGCATTGGCAATGTTGAAACTTGGCATCAAGCTAATATTGAAACCACCGTAAGCATACAAGATTGTTGGGTTCTTTCCGTCGAGTTTCAATCCTTTTTTATGGGTAATCATCATCGGGATTTTGGTTCCGTCCTTGGAAGTGTAAAATACTTGCTTGGAAACATATTCCTCGCTTTTGAAATCCACTTTTGGTTTTTCATACACCGTCGATTTTCCGGATTGGAATTCCAGGGCGTAAATGGTTGCGGTCGTTATGTAATTGGCAAACGAATAATACACGATTTTGTCGGATTTCTTTCCGCTAAAACCAGTAGCCGTTCCCAAGCCCGGCAATTGGATATTGCGAACGAGTTTTCCTGAATAATCATATTGTTGGACAACCGAAACGGCATCTTTCATGTAATTGGCAAAGAAAAAACCGCCACAAGTGGTAGGCGTCAACACGTTCTCGGTTTCAGGAATAAAATCTTTCCAATATTCGGGTTTTGGATTGCTCACGTCAACCGTAACGATGCGTTTGTTGGGCGCATTTAGGTCGGTTTCGATGTACAATTTGCTTCCTTCATTCTCGATGACACTGCTATCG
>JAGNPF010000375.1 GCA_017989775.1 Flavobacterium sp. | reverse complement strand
GATTTACCAAAAGAGACAAAATAATCAAGTTTGCCGGCTGCTATCACGGACATTCCGATTCGTTCTTGATTCAAGCCGGAAGCGGAGCCATCACTTTTGGTTCTCCAAACAGTCCCGGCGTGACTGCCGGAACAGCCAAAGATACTTTGCTGGCCAAATACAATGACTTGGATAATGTTTCGGCTTTGATCGAAGCCAATAAAAATGAAATTGCGGCCATCATCGTGGAGCCGGTTGCCGGAAACATGGGCTGCATTCCGCCCAATAAAGGTTTTCTGGAAGGCTTGCGCCAATTGTGTACAGCCAACGGAATCCTCCTGATTTTTGACGAGGTAATGACGGGATTCCGACTTGCCAGAGGCGGAGTTCAAGAATTGTTCAACATCAATGCCGATATTGTTTGCTTCGGAAAAGTGATTGGTGGCGGTTTGCCGGTGGGCGCTTTTGCGGCCAGAAACGAAATCATGAATTATTTGGCGCCACTGGGGCCGGTGTATCAAGCGGGAACTTTGTCGGGTAATCCGTTGGCCATGGCTGCGGGATTGGCGATGTTGCAAGCCTTGGACAACGACCGAGAAATTTTCAAGAGATTGGAAGAAAAAACAGCTTACTTGGCTACTGGAATTGACAAGGTTTTGAAAGCAAACCAAGTCGATTTTACCATCAACAGGCTGGGTTCGATGATTTCGGTGCATTTTGATGCGAATCCGGTATTCGACTTTCAAACTGCGGCAAAAGGCGACAACGAAACCTTCAAAAAATTCTTCCACGGATTGTTGAAAGAAGGAATTTATATTGCGCCATCGGCCTACGAGACTTGGTTCATCACCGATGCGCTTACTTATGAAGACCTGGATTTTACCATCCAAGCCATCGACAAGGTTTCGAAAAACTTTTAGTAAATATTGGACATAAAAAAACTTCCGGTAACCAGCCGGAAGTTTTACAATCAACCTATTTAACTAACCATTCTTTTTAACCTCTTCTTTGTTGTTTTTCAGGATGTCTTCCTTGCCTGTTTCCTTGATGATTTCCTTTGCGATTCCCTTGATGCTCCTCTTTTAGGGCAGTCCATTTTTCGAATTGCTTTTCATTTAGTATTTTTTGCATTCTTTTTTTGGCGGCAATTTGTTCGTCAAGCATTTTGCTTTTCATGGCGAAACGCTCGTCGCTGGTAGGTTTTGTTCCTTTTTCCTTCATTGCTTTCATTGCCGTTCTATGCGCCTCCATTTTGGTGTTCTTGTCGGCAATAAAGGCTTTTATCTCTTTTTGTTGCGACTCGGTCAAGTCCAGTTCCAAGGTGAGTTTTTTTACTTGCAATTCACTTCTTTGTTCTGGAGTGAATTGATCCATCCCATTTCCTTGATGCTTGTTGTCTCTTGGTTGTGCCATTATGGTCATCCCGGCCATAAGGAAAGTCATTAGAATTATTTTTTTCATTTCTTTTAATATTTATGTTATAGTGATAAGACGCAGAAGGATGACAAAGGTTTAAATGTTAACAAAAAATTATGGTTTGGCTCTTGAAATCAAGTATTTAAATATTGAAAATATTTTTTTCAAGTATGATTGCAATCATAATCAGTCCGTTAAAGTATTGCCAAATTTGTACAAGAAATTTAAAACCTAACTTTTATGTACAAATTATCATTATTTATTGTTGCACTAATTATGTTTACTTCTTGTGGTAAGAAAGAAAACGCAACCGAGGACTTTTCAACAGGAGAAGCGGCTACCGAAACAGCGGCAGATCCATCGACTTATGATCCAAATAGAGGTTTGGGGAAACATAGTTCGGTAGATTTGGGAGACAAACTCGATGCGGCCATGGCTGCCGAAGGGGAGAAAATCCAAACCGTTAAATGTTCTTCTTGTCATAAATTGACAGATGAAAAATTAGTTGGTCCAGGTTGGAAAGGCGTTACCGAAAGAAACAAACCGGAGTGGATCATGAACTTCATTACCAATCCAGATCCAATGATTGACAAAGATCCAAAACTTCAAGCCCAATTGGAACTTTGTTTGGTTCGTATGCCAAATCAATCTCTTTCTGATGTCGATGCAAGAAACATTCTTGAGTTCATGCGCAAGAATGACGGTGTCAAATAAGCTTAAAAAAAACCAATTAATAACCAAATAATATGAAAAATAAATTTTTAAAAGCGACTCTGGTCCTTGCAATGGCAGCCGCATTTTTTAGTTCCTGCAAGCCCAAAAATTCGGGGGACGTCGTGAGTGGTGATGCTGCGCAAAAAGCGTATGTGGCTCCCGGAAAATACGATGAATTTTACAATTTTGTTTCGGGAGGTTTTAGCGGTCAAGTGAGCGTTTACGGTCTGCCCAGCGGAAGATTGTTGCGGGTGGTTCCCGTTTTCTCGGTAGATCCCCAAAGTGGTTATGGCTACAGCGAAGAAACCAAACCCATGTTGAACACTTCTCACGGTTTTGTGCCTTGGGATGACCAACACCACGTTGAAATGTCTCAAACTAATGGTGAAGTGGATGGTCGTTGGCTTTTTGCCAATGCCAATAACACGCCAAGAATTGCGCGTCTGGATTTGAAAACATTCAAAACTACCGAGATTATCGAGTTGCCTAACAGCGCCGGAAATCACTCTTCGCCTTTTATTACCGAAAACACGGAGTATGTAGTTGCTGGAA
>JAGNPF010000373.1 GCA_017989775.1 Flavobacterium sp. | reverse complement strand
CGGCAAAAGAACTCTTGAAAGAAAACGGAATTGATTGCGAAATTATCGACATCCAATCCTTGCTTCCATTGGACGTGAATCACGACATTGCAAAAAGCATCGCCAAGACCAATCGCTTGTTGATTATTGACGAAGACCTTCCCGGTGGAGCTTCAGCCTATATTTTGCAACAAATTATTGAAGAGCAAGACGCTTATAAATATTTGGACAGCAAGCCGCAAACCTTGACCGCAAAAGCACACAGACCCGCTTATGGAACTGATGGGGATTATTTCTCGAAACCTTCCATAGAAGACATATACGAAAAAGTATATGCCATAATGAACGAAGCGAATCCCTCGAAATATCCGGCTTTGTATTAAAACAAATTTCAAATTAAAATTCTTCAGGCCCGACAAGTATCATAAACTGTCGGGCCTGATTTTTTTGGGTAATGTGGTCAAAAATAGTTGGTGATTGGGAAGTCAAATTGAATTTAGACGCAATAATGAAAGCAGCTACAATTGGACTGCTTTGAATTATTTCATTAGCTTCAACTTCTTCAAAACATTGTCGATCACTTCGTTTATTTCAGTAGAAATCACGAACTTGTAATTGAGATAAACATAGGCAATCGTCATCAACATCGATTTTAGCACGATGGAAATTATGGGATTAAAAGGGAATTCCCAGAAATAAAAAGCCACAAACAAGACAAAAGTAAGCGCCAACGAATACAAGGTTTGCATAGTAAAAGGATACAAATGTAGACGTTTGACAACGAAAAGCAGTTTGGCCAGACTGTACAAGGTAATGGACAGCAAAGTGGCAAAAGCCGAACCAATGATACCATAAATTGGAATAAAAACCATATTCAATCCCACGGTCAAAACTACCAAAAGCACACCCAAAAACAATACGGCTCGATAATATTTGGTATTAAAAATAATGGCGTTGTTGTTGCCCAAAATCAAATCGAAATACTTGGACAATCCAATCATGAAAACCACCAATATACCACCGGCATACTCCTCAGGAACCATTTCATAAAGCATGTTGATATTGACAAAAATGCCCAGCATCACGTAACCGCCCACCATTTGGAGATTTATGGAGGTTTTCTTGTACAAAACATCCATTTCGTCGTGCTTGTTTTCGTGCATCAGTTTTGCCGTAATGGGATAAACGATTTGGTGCATCGCACGACTTGGAACCGAAATAACCAAGGCAATATAAGTCGCCACCGAGTAATAGGCGATATTTTCGATATTCATGTATTGATTGAGAATCATTTTGTCTCCATCCAACAGCAAATTGGCCACGCTACCGGACAAAATAATGTAAAAAGTGTAAACCAAAACTTCCTTGGTATTTTTGGGTATGCTAAACTGGAAATTGGGTTTTTCAATACTAAATGCGTAAAACATCGTCACCAAAAGAGCCAAAAGATACACAACCGCCGTGGCATAAACAAAGCCCTCAACGGTCATCCAACCATAATAAACCGCAACCAACAAAAGCAGGGAGGCAAATCGCAAACCCACTTCCTTGATAAAATTTCCAAAAACGGAGTGCATGTGAACCCGCAACCAGGCATAAAATATTTCGAAATAAGCCATGCACAATCCAATGAATGGAATAAGCCAAATATAATTTTTTACGATAATGTTCTTCTTGGACAAAAAGTACAAAATCTCGTCGAAAAAGTAAAACCCTACCAAAAACATCGGGATAATCAAGAGCAGGGGAAACAGCACCGTGAAAGACAAAAACCGTGACCTCTCTTCATTTGTTTGATATTGCGAATAGAATTTTACCAAAGTGTTTTGCATTCCAATGGCGAATAACGGCATAATAACGTTGGCAGAAGACAGGATGTAATTCGTCAAGGCATAATAAGTCGCGCCCAGAAAAACGGGATACAAATAGATGGTGTTGATGCCTCCAATCGCAAAACCGATATAGGTAATTATGGTATTCTTTAAGGACTGGTTTAATACTATTCCCATTTATGAGGTTAGAAGTTAGAGGTTAGAAGTTTTACCAATTTCTCGGTCAAACTTTTTCTGGAATATTGCTGCAAACCAACTGCATTCGATTGCAGTTTACCTTCCAAAAACTGGTTGTAATAGCCCAAAAGTACACTTTTTAGCTTCATTTTATCGGTATAATCAAAGAATACTCCCGTGTTGGTATTGGTGATGATTTCGGCAAAGTCGGAACCATTGGGGCCAATGGCGACAATGGGCCTGCCGGAAACCATGTATTCAAACAATTTTCCCGGAAGAATGCTTTTGGTGTCTTCGGAATTGATTTCGATAAGCAGCAAAACCTGTGACTTCCTTTGATGGGCGATTGCTTCAGAGTGCGAAACATATCCCAAGTTGTTCAAATAGGAATCCAATCCAAATTGGGCTATGGTTTCCAATACTTCCTGGCTCACCGCACCCATCAATTTTATCTCCAAATGTGATTTAAAATCAGGAATTTCGTTGATTAATTCGACCAAGCTCTCCCAAAGCATTTTTGGATTTCTTTCGGAAAGAAAAGAACCAATGTGTGCCAAAGAAAATTTAGCATCCAAAGCTTGTTTCTCGACTTTTTCCGTGTCATAACCATTCGTAATCACGGCTATTGGTTTGGTTGTAATGGCTTGAAATTCGGTTTTAGTGGTATTGCTGGTCA
>JAGNPF010000374.1 GCA_017989775.1 Flavobacterium sp. | reverse complement strand
TTCAAGTATATTTTTCAATTTGAATTCAGCCGAAACAAACGATGAGATTCAAAAAATAGCACAAGAAGTTTCTCCGTTATTATCTGAATTTGGAAACGATGTCCGCCTTAATCCTGATTTATTCGCCAGAGTGAAAACGGTGTATGAACAACGAGACAAACTGAATCTAAATCCGGAGCAAACCACGCTTTTGGACAAAAAATACAAAAGCTTTTCTCGAAACGGAGCCAATTTACCGGAAGACAAAAAGAATCAACTGCGAGAAATTGACAAAGAACTATCAAAATTGAGTTTGCAGTTTGGCGAAAATGTTTTAGCCGAAACCCAAGCCTATCAATTGCATATTACCGACAAAAGCGACTTAGCTGGCTTACCGGAAGGCACCATCGAAGCCGCTCACTCTTTGGCCAAAAGCCAAGAAAAAGAAGGTTGGATTTTTACCTTGGATTATCCTAGCTATGTTCCATTTGTGACGTACGCTGATAATCGTGAATTGCGCAAGAAAATGGCAATTGCTTTTGGCGCCAAAGGTTTTCAAAACAATGAATTTGACAATCAGGAAATCGTGCTAAAAATTGCGAAATTACGTTTTGATAGAGCGCAAGTTTTAGGGTATGCCACTCATGCCCATTTTGTTCTTGAAGAGCGAATGGCCGAAAGTCCAGAGAAAGTAAAAACATTCTCGAATGACTTATTGGAAAAAGCCAAATCGGCAGCTTTGAAAGAATTTGCCCAATTGACTGCTTTTGCAAAAGAACTAGACGGAATTGATCATTTAGAAAAATGGGATGGCGCGTACTATTCTGAAAAATTAAAACAAAAATTATTCAGTTTAGATGATGAAATATTAAAACCGTATTTCCAACTAGAAAAAGTGTTGGACGGCGCTTTTACAGTAGCGCAAAAATTATACGGAATCACTTTTGAAGAAATCTACGACGTGGACAGATACCATGAAGAAGTAAAAACATACACAGTAAAAGATGAAGACGACCAACTGGTTGCTGTTTTTTATGCTGATTTCTTTCCAAGAAAAGGTAAACGAAACGGTGCTTGGATGACGTCTTTTAAATCGCAATACATCAAAAAAGAGACTAATGAAAGACCACATATTTCAATTGTGTGTAATTTCACGAAACCAACGGAAACAAAACCATCGTTATTAACATTCAACGAAGTAACGACCTTGTTTCATGAATTTGGTCACGCATTACACGGAATGCTTGCTAACACCACGTATCCAAGTTTATCTGGAACTTCAGTGTATTGGGATTTTGTCGAATTACCAAGCCAAATTCTGGAAAATTGGTGCTACGAGCCAGAAGCATTGGCTTTGTTTGCCTATCATTATCAAACTGGCGAAATGATTCCGATGGAATTAGTACACAAAATCAAGGAGAGCGCCAGTTTTCAAGAAGGAATGGCAACAATGCGTCAAATAAGTTTTGGATTACTAGACATGGGCTGGCACGCACAAGACCCTTCTAACATCAAAGATATTAAAGCTTTTGAAACCAAACAATTTGCCTCTACACAACTCTATCCTGATGTTAAGGAAAATGCGATGAGCACTTCTTTCTCTCATATTTTTCAAGGTGGTTATTCTTCGGGCTACTACAGTTATAAATGGGCCGAAGTTCTAGATGCAGATGCTTTTGAGTATTTCCAAGAAAAAGGGATTTTCAACAAAGAAGTAGCCACAAAATTCAAAGAAAATGTGCTTTCAAAAGGAGGAACAGAACATCCCATGATTTTGTACAAACGCTTTAGAGGACAAGAACCTAAACCCGAAGCTTTGTTGAGAAGAGCTGGATTGGTATAGAAACAAACAGTTGAGACCCGAGGCGTACTGCTTCGGGTTTTTTTTAAACAAAAATCAAAAGCAACCACCAAACTATCGGAATGCTTTCTACCCAAAAAGAAGTGTAATATTTAGATCTTTTTTCAGTAGCAAAAAGCATAAAAAATGAAATAAGAATCACTAAAACCAAGTTGATAATCAATTGATTTTTATCAAAATTATTTTTGAAAAATTCCAACAAATAAAACGGAAGCAAAAGTAACAATCCTACTATTTTAGTGCGCTTTACTCCTATTTGTTGCGGGACGGTTTTAAGATGTGGATCATCATTTGATAAATCTATAATTTCAAAAACTAGCACCAATACAAAAATCAAGATAAAACGTTGCACACATTTCAAATAAAAATCAGTAGTTACTGAAATAGTAGCATTCAAAACCGGCAAGGCTAAGGTCGCTCCTACCCAACACAAGGCTACAATATAAATTTTGACTCCAGCCCAATTCCGGGCATTCTTCTTATTTGGAAAAAAGGAAAGTGTATACAATACTGTAATACTCAAGAAAACTACTGCAACTATTTGGGTTATTCTTTGTAGTTGAAAAAAATAATATCCAACGAACAAAAGGGCAAAAAAGCTAAATAAAGTAATCATTTTTAATTCCTTGCGCATCCGTAATCTTTGAACCCTAGCTAATGCATTATATTTTACAAAATTATACCCTACAATTGTTCCAAAAAAAGCAAAGTGAGCAACTGGCACATCTATTGGAATATGGAACATGTGTTGCGTCATTCTCACCAGAGCATAACAAGACAAACCCACGTGAATACTACTATTAATATAAAAATCAAAAATTAGT
>JAGNPF010000372.1 GCA_017989775.1 Flavobacterium sp. | reverse complement strand
GTTACCGATGCCAATTTGTTGGTCATCCTCAACGACAATGCTATCGGGATTGACCCGAGTGTTGGCGCCCTGAAAAAGTATCTCACTGCCGTGAAAGAAGGGAAAAACCCTAAGAAAAACAATATAATCAAATCCCTAAATTTTGATTATTCAGGTCCCATAGACGGCAATGACATTTTTGCGGTACTCCAAGAATTGAAACGATTACAAAAAATAAAAGGCCCCAAATTCCTGCACCTCATCACCACCAAAGGCAAAGGTTTGCAACAAGCCGAAGAAGACCAAGTAAAATACCACGCACCGGGAAAATTTGACGCTTCGACTGGAGAGATATTGGCAAAATCGGAAGAGCATTTGCCTCCAAAATACCAGGATGTTTTTGGGTTGACACTGCTGGATTTAGCCAAGAAAAATAAAAAAATTGTGGGAATCACTCCTGCCATGCCTTCTGGAAGTTCGTTGAAATTGATGATGGACGCTTTTCCAGAACGCGCCTTCGATGTGGGAATAGCCGAACAACATGCAGTCACATTATCCGCTGGAATGGCGACCCAAGGAATGGTTGTTTTTTGCAATATTTATTCCACTTTCTTGCAACGAGCCTACGACCAAGTCATACACGACGTGGCTTTGCAGGATTTGCCCGTAATTTTCTGTTTGGACAGAGCAGGATTAGTTGGAGAGGACGGAGCGACGCATCACGGCGTTTTCGACTTGGCTTATTTGCGTTGCATCCCGAATATGATTGTGTATTCGCCAATGAATGAAATCGCCTTACGCAACATTTTGTACACTGCTCAATTGGGTTTGAATCATCCCATTGCGATTCGGTATCCCAGAGGCCGAGGACAAATCGTGGATTGGCAAAAGCCTTACAAAAAAATCGAAATAGGCCAGGCCATTTGTCTCAAAAAAGGAACAAAAGTTGCCGTTTTATCTAACGGAACCATCGGCACCAACGTGACCAAGGCATTAGCCCGAAGAGGCAACCCGGAGACAATCGCACATTATGATTTTGCCTTCGTTAAACCACTGGACAAAAATCTGTTACACGACATTTTCAAGACATTCAAAAACATCATCACCCTTGAAGACGGAGTTACAAAAGGTGGCTTTGGCACGACTATTGCAGAGTTTGCATCAAAAAACAATTACTTTTCAAAAGTGGAAATTCTTGGAATTCCGGATGAATTCATCGAACAAGGAACCATCGAAGAATTACAACAATATTGCAAAATTGACGTTAAAAGTCTGGAGAATATTTTTTCGAACTATTGAAATGAATTATTTTTGCATTTTCAAACTAAACAATTAATAATGAAGTTACTACAAAGCCTACTCATCATAGTTTCATTAACAATTTCCGCAAATAGTTATTCCCAAGAAAAAGAAGAACTGAATCCAATAATGGTCGAAATTATCCCGGTTACAACCTTTTTACCCCCAATGACTGCCACAAAAACAATTAGGCCAAACGGAGCTCCATTATTTCCGGTTTCGGCTTGGACAAAAAAGAATACTATTGGTTTTGACCTGAGCGAAATTGCATTTGTCAACTGGAGTGCAGGAGGAACAAATTCAATTTCAGGTTTATTCAAAGGGAATTTTACCCGAAATTATGCCACCGAAAAAACCAAATGGGTGAATGAATTAATCGTCAAATACGGAATCAACAAGCAAGATGGTCAGGCGATGAGAAAATCGGATGATGAATTTCGAATTAATTCCACCTTTGGCTATAGAAACAACGATTCTTCCAATTGGTATCATTCGGCTAAATTCAATTTTAACACCCAATTCACCAACGGTTATAAATATCCAGACACGGAACACCCTATTTCGAAACCATTTGCCCCAACCTATACTTTTTTGGGAGCTGGTGCCGATTATTTTGACAAAGAGAAGAAATTTGATGTCTACATTTCGCCAATTACCTTGAAAAGTACTTTGGTATTAGACCAAACTTTGGCCAACAAAGGCGCTTTTGGTGTAACCAAGGCGACTTATGACGCGGAAGGAAATATACTGACAAAAGGGAAACAATCCAAAAATGAATTTGGTTTTTTGGTAACCAACTACTATAAAAAAGAAGTTTGGAAAAACATCACTATGGAAAACAGATTGAGTTTGTATTCTGATTATGCCAACAATTTCGGGAATATCGATGTGGAATGGAAATTGCAATTTGACTTAGTCGTAAACCGATATGTAAGTGCCAACATTGGCGCACACGCCATTTATGACGACGATGTAAAAACCACCGAAGTGATTGATGGAGAAAAAGTAACCAAAGGCCCCGTATTACAGTTAAAACAAAGCCTTGGCATCGGAATGGTTTATGCTTTTTAGACCTTAATTCGTTTTTCTACCATTGATGGTTTCATACAATTCCAGAGCGTTTCCATCAGTCAAAAGGGAAACGTAATGGCAAATATGCAAGAGTCTACTATACAAATCGTCTTTTTCTTCCCAGAATTTTTCGGGCAACATCTTCAACAATAATTTGTCGTAATTGGAAGAATTTCCGTCGAATTTATTATTGAAAGCCGTGATGAATTTGTCCAGCAAGGTTTGGATAATTTGGTAGCCCACAATCTCTTTTTCGATGACTTCGCGACTTTGATAGATGTTTTTGACACTCAATTTGATGATGTCGTCCATTTGCAC
>JAGNPF010000371.1 GCA_017989775.1 Flavobacterium sp. | reverse complement strand
AAATGGGTAAAAATTATACCACGTGACGCTTACACGTATTTAGAATACCATTTCTACGACAAAAAAGGAAATGTTATCAAAGAATAAAACAAAAACCGCCTTTCGTGAGATTGGCGGTTTTTTTGTGTCTTTTTGCCACAAATTCGTGGCAAATCTTTTTAAATATCATTTTTTAGGAGCTTATTCCTGCTATCCGCTATATCTTTTTCGCCTTAAAAAAAGGCAAAAAAGGATACCGCTTCTATCAGGGCTAAGGCATTCGTTCCTCCAAATCACTTCCTCCTCTTAGCAAAAAACCGTTTCATCAAAGCACTTGCTTCCTCAGCCAAAACTCCTCGAACAACAGTAGTTTTAGGATGTAATTGCGTTCCCATTTTCTCGAAACCGCGATGTTCGTCGCTGGCTCCAAAAACAATTTTTGAAATTTGACTCCAATACAAAGCACCGGCGCACATTTGGCAAGGTTCCAATGTGACATAAAGTGTACAACCTACTAAATATTTTCCGCCCAAGAAATTGGCGGCAGCCGTTATGGCCTGCATTTCGGCATGAGCGGTAACATCATTAAGCATTTCGGTAAGATTATGACCTCGGGCAATGACTTTATTGTCGATTACGATTAGGGCACCAACAGGAATTTCGTCTTTTTCAAAAGCCAATTCTGCCTCTTGCAAGGCCTTCTTCATAAAATATTCGTCAGTGAAAGGGTTTTCCATAAGGCAAAAGTACGATTTTGAAATAGTTTTTGTGTAGTTTAAAAAATTGCTTTTCAACCTATTTACTAAGGCAACAAATTCAGGTCATAGCTTCGACTTCTTCCTTCTCCTCTTGGAGTCAAAATATTTTTTCCTGTCAAATCCTGCAAATCTCTTGTGGCTGTTGCTCGCGAGGTTTTTGTGATGGAAACATATTTTATGGCCGTCATCCCTCCTTCAAAACCGGAAACTCCATTTTCAAACATTTTCAAAACAGCCTTACTTTGTCTTTCATTCATCTCACTTTTGAACTTGTCCATAAATTTGGTTTTGTTCAATGTAAAAAGTACTGTTTGTTTGGCATTTTTTTGAGATTCCAAAACCAAAGAAGAGAAATAAAAAATCCAGTCCGTAATTTCAAGTGTTCTTTGAGCTTGTTTCAGGGATTCGTAGTATCTCTTTTTGTTTTGATCAATAGTGCTTGAAATACTCATCAAAACAGGTCGATTCAAGGACTCCGAAAGGCATTTTTCGGCAATAGCCCTGCCAATTCTGCCATTTCCATCTTCAAACGGATGAATGCTCTCAAAATACAAATGTGAAATCGACGTTTTGATTAAAATGTTTTTAATGTCCGTTGGTTTTACTTCAAAATCATTGTACCATTCAATGAATTTTTTCATTTCAAAAGAAACTTGTTTGGACGGAGGTGCTTCAAAATGGATAATTTCTTTACCAAAAGCCCCCGAAACAATTTGCATCGGTTCATTTCCAGTTCTATATTCGCCTGGAATAACACGCTTGGAATATTCCATAAGAATAGCGTGCCACTGCTTTAGAGTAGATTCTGCCAACTTTTCAGCATAGAAATTCCGAACCTCAACCATCAACTTTCCAATACCTTGGGCGTTTTTGTCCCTAATTTGACCAAATGCCACTCCAATGCCTAAATTTTTCTTGATGGAAGACATTACGTCTTGTCTGCTAAAAAATTCACCCTCTATTTCCGAAGTCTTGATGGCTTCCGAAATCATAAATTGCAAAATAGTTTCCTGTTGAATTTCCGTTGACAAAGAATCCACAAGACCTTTCAACTCCCCTGTTTCCAATGCAAAATTCACACATAACGAGTCCAAAACGGAATCATCAAATATAAATTTCGCCCAATCTGGATGTTGCCAATTGTATTTCATTGAGGCATTTAATTGCGTTAATCGCCTCAAATATAATCATTTTTTGAGGCGATTAATAAAAATAATCGCCTCATTTTTTAGATTTGGGCAATTTTGACGGCAACTTACATATTCAAAATCGCAATTAAATTTAAAACCGTAAATTCGCATTTTAAAGTCCAATGAAAAGCAACTTACTTCAAAAGATAAACAATCCAACCGATTTGCGCCAACTTGACGAAGCCCAACTTCCGCAGTTAGCGCAAGAATTGCGTGATTTCATCATTGGGATTGTGGCGGTCAAAGAAGGGCATTTGGGAGCCAGTCTCGGCGTGGTCGAATTGACGATTGCCTTGCATTATGTTTTTAATACCCCGAATGATTTGTTGATTTGGGACGTGGGTCATCAAGCTTACGGTCATAAAATATTGACCGAAAGAAGGGATGTTTTCCATACCAACCGTCAATTGGACGGAATTTCTGGTTTTCCAAAACGAAGCGAAAGCGTTTATGATGCTTTTGGCGTGGGCCACTCCTCGACTTCCATTTCGGCAGCTTTGGGAATGGCGATTGCCTCCAATTTGAAAGGCGATTTCGAAAAACAGCATATTGCAGTAATTGGCGACGCTTCCATCGCATCGGGAATGGCGTTTGAAGGCTTGAATCACGCCGGAGTTACCGATGCCAATTTGTTGGTCATCCTCAACGACAATGCTATCGGGATTGACCCGAGTGTTGGCGCCCTGAAAAAGTATCTCACTGCCGTGAAAGAAGGGAAAAACCCTAAGAAAAACAATATAA
>JAGNPF010000370.1 GCA_017989775.1 Flavobacterium sp. | reverse complement strand
TGTATCTAAATGAGTTTGTTTATAAGCTTAATAGAAGATATTTTGAAGAAAAACTATTTGACAGGCTAGTAATTGCTGGTATTACAGGATTATGACAGAAAACGGACAATCAATATAAAATTTTATAATATTTTACGATTATTCTATTTTCAATGTTTTTATTTTGGTAATATGGGAATTAATAATTAAGTTTGTGTAATCGATTGCATTATTGTTTTAAAATTACATTTTTTAATTGAAACCTAAATGACTAACCCGAAAAAAATCACGAAAAAACAGTTGTTACTTGCTTTACTCTCCTTATTGTTAGTTTCTTGTGGGGCAAATCAACAAAAAAACATTGTTGGCAATGATCCTTGGAAAGCCATGCAACTTGTAATTAGCAGCGTAAAAACCCCCTCTTTCAACAACAAAAATTACCCTATCACGGACTTTGGCGCAAAAGCCGATGGCGGCTATGACAACACCAAGGCATTCAAAGATGCCATTCAAACTTGTTCCAAAAACGGCGGAGGAATCGTATTGGTCCCTTCCGGAAAATATTTCACCGGCCCGATACAATTGGAAAGCAACGTAAATCTTCATCTGGAAGAAGGTGCGGAAATTTTGTTCAGTACCAATCCCAAAGACTATCCTATCGTTCACACCTCATTTGAGGGAACGGAATTAATGAATTATTCCCCCTTGATTTACGCCTACAAAAAACATAATGTTGCCGTGACCGGAAAAGGAACCCTTAATGGGCAAGCCACGAATGAAAATTGGTGGCCTTGGTGTGGAGCTGCTTCCTATGGCTGGAAAAAGGGAATCCCAAGCCAGTCAGACCCGCTCAACCGACCTCGTTTGGTAGATATGGCAGAAGAAGGAATTCCTGTTGAAAAACGTATTTTCGGGGAAGGCCACTACATTAGACCCAATTTCATCGAATTTTTTGGCTGTACCGATACTCTTCTAAAAGACGTAACCATCATCAATGCCCCATTTTGGGTAATTCATCCCATCAAATCCACCAATGTAACCATCGATGGCGTAACCGTGAGAAGTCATGGTCCCAACAATGATGGTTGTGATCCTGAATATTCCAAAAACGTGATCATCAAGAATTGCACTTTCGACACCGGTGACGACTGCATTGCCATAAAAGCGGGAAGAGATGCCGACGGAAGACGAGTTGCCATAAAAAGTGAAAACATCGTGGTACAAAACTGCACCATGTTTGACGGTCACGGAGGCGTTACCATTGGCAGCGAAATATCCGCTGGAGTCAGCAATGTTTATGTGGAGGGATGCATCATGAACAGTCCCAACCTTGATGTCGCCATTCGATTGAAAACCAATTCAAGAAGAGGAGCGTTAATCGAAAATTTCTATGTCAGAAACATTGAAATCGGTCAAGTGCGTGAAGCAATCTTAAAAGTGGACATGTTTTATAACGTTCACGGAAACCAAACAGGAAATTTCATTCCACGAATCGAAAACATCTCATTGGAAAACGTAAAAGTCAAAAATGGCGGTAAATACAGCATTCTTGCCAAAGGATACAAGGAATCCCCAATAAAAAACATCACTTTCAAAAACGTGACCATCGAAAAAGTAGGCACTCCATTTTCGATTGAAAATGTGAATAATTTAAATTTTATTGACACCTACATCAATGGAGAACTTGTCAAAAACACCAACAATTAAAAACTAAAACCCAATTTTTGATTTCGGGAATTTTGATCATTACAGAAAAACAATGAAAAAAAGCTTGTTCCTTTTTATCTTTTTTACCAAAATTGCCTTGTCGCAAAGCAGTTTCCCCGTTGACACAAGCTACACTCCAAAAAGTGTTTACATCAAGGTGAAAAAGGAACATCCCCAAGTTAGCCTAGTCGCTTCCCGAAAATATGAAAGCGTAAATCAAAAAAAGGAAGTCGTCTACAAAAAAATAAAAGATCGAGAACTGCATCTTGACGCATATTACAACAACACCAAAAAACGCAACCCCACTCTGGTAATAATCCATGGTGGTGGTTGGCGTTCGGGCAACAAATCACAGATGGAAACATTCGCCATCGAAGTGGCTTCCAAAGGGTATTCCTGCTTCAATATTGAATTTCGCTTGTCTATGGAAGCCCAATATCCCGCCGCAATTTTTGACGTGAAAAAAGCCATTCAATACATCAAGGCGAATGCAAAAAAATTCAACGTCGACACTGGCAAGATTGCCGTTTTGGGATGTTCCTCAGGAGGACAAATGGCAGCACTCATTGGAACCACCAATGGAAAACCCAATTTTGAAGAAACCGACAAAAAGGCCAAATTTTCATCAAACGTGAACGCCATAATAGATGTCGATGGTATCTTGGCATTCAAACATCCTGAATCGGCCGAAGGAAAGGTGGCAGGACAATGGTTGGGCGGAAGTTATGAAGAAATACCTACGATTTGGGAGCAAGCCTCACCATTGCACAACACCGACAAAAACACGCTTCCCGTCCTGTTCATCAATAGCAGCATACCTAGATTTCACGCCGGGAGGGACGACATGATTGCCCTGCTCAACAAATATGGAACATACAATGAAATCCAGACCATCCCGAATTCTCCCCACTCGTTTTGGTTCCTGAATCCCTGGTTTGATGAAACCATAAATTACACCACCCAATTTTTAGACAAAGTATTTAAATAAATTT
>JAGNPF010000369.1 GCA_017989775.1 Flavobacterium sp. | reverse complement strand
GTTTAATGCCTTAACGCATTGTTTTTTAATCCAGTAGATTTTGGCATAATGCCGTTGTATATTTCATTTAGTCCAATTTTTTTGGACTATTTTGAAATAACTAACGGTATAAATTTCGATATTTCAAAAAGAAACGTATTTTTACCAGTCATTATACTAAAATGTACTTTTAAAAGTTAAATGATAAACCGTTTCCCATTGAAAGCCAAGATACTTAAACTCTCCTTTTTTATAGCATTTGTACTAATTTTGGTGGCCTGTTTGACCAAGAAAGACACTTTTTTGGCCAGAAATTCCCACGCATTGAGCACCAGGGACAATATTTTGTACAATGGTCAAATTGGTTTGGACAAGGGAATCAAAGAAATAAACACGGGAAGCAGGGACAATTTTTGGAAGCGGTTGCCCATCGAAAGAATGCAGATTGTCGATGACAATGCTGCCGTTGAAAAGCCCAAAAACGCCAACTTCGAACTAGCCGAAGCCAAAGCCACCAAGGCCATCCAGAAACATTCGATGAATATTGGCGGTCAGGAAAAAAATTACCAAATAGACGAAGCTTATTTACTTTTGGGAAAATCAAGGTATTACGACCAGAGATTTATCCCCGCTTTGGACGCCTTCAACTATATTTTGTACAAATATCCCACCAGCGACAAGATTTATCAAGCCAAGATTTGGAGAGAAAAAGCCAACATGCGTCTGGGTAACGATGCCCAAGTCATCAAAAACATCAGCAAGCTTTTGGACGAAAAAGAGCTTAAAAACCAAGTTGTTGCCGATGCCAATGCGCTTTTGTCCCAATCTTTTTTGAACTTGGAAGAAAAAGACAGCGCCATTGCCAAACTGAAAGTGGCCGAAAAATTCACAAAAATAAATTCCGAAAGAGCTCGATACCGCTTTATTCTTGGCCAATTGTACCAAGAATTGGGAGTAAGGGACAGCGCCATTTACAGCTATCAATCCGTGATAGACATGAACCGAAAAGCCGAAAGGGAAATGGTTATCCAAGCTTATGCCAAAAAAGCGCAATTGTTTGATTATCAAAACGGGGATAAGGATGCTTTCGTGACAACCTACAACAAACTGGTTGACGACCGAGAAAACAGGCCTTTTCTGGATGTGATTTATTATGAAATGGGCGTTTTTTACGACAAACAAAACGATCAGGAATTGGCCAAAGAATTTTACAATGCTTCGTTGAATGCCAATTCTCCCGACGCTTATTTGGTGGCTTCGAATTATCGAAATTTGGGAGACATGCATTTTAAAAACACGGAATATTCCACCGCGGCCAAATATTATGACAGCACTTTGGTTAAATTGGATGTTAAAACCAGGGAATACATCCACATCAAGAAAGTTCGAAAAGATTTGGATGAAGTAATTGAATATGAATATGTTGCCAAAACAAATGACAGTATTTTAAACATTGTTGCACTATCGGATACGGACAGGATTTTGTATTTTGAAAAGCATATCGACCAACTGAAAAAGTCTGACGAAGCCAAGAAAATAGAAGAAGAAAAACAGAAAGAAACCTTGGCCAACAGAGACAGGAACAACATCAACAGTGCCGATGATCCTGTTTCTGCGTCGGGTACACCAGTAAAAAAATCATCGCTTGCGCCTCCTTCAATGCCAAGTGCTTCTGGAAATAATGTGGCCAACACGTTCTATTTTTACAATCCTTCGACCGTAGCTTTTGGAAAAATTGAGTTCAAGAAAAAGTTTGGTGAAAGGTCATTGGGCGGCAATTGGAGATTGTCAACCACTAAAACGGCGGTAGTTGACGGTGCCGTTAGCGACACAACCGCCACGGAAAAAATTGAAACAGCCAAAGAAGTGGAACAATACACGACCACTTTTTATTTGGACCAACTTCCAAAAACACAAGCGGAGATTGACGAAATCGCCAAGAAACGCAATTTTGCCTATTACCAACTTGGAGTTATCTACAAAGAAAAATTCAAGGAATATGAATTGGCCAGCAAAAAACTAGAGCAATTATTACTGAATAATCCCGAAGAAAAATTGGTACTTCCGACGATGTATAATTTGTACAAAATATATCAAATCACGGACGATGCCAAGGCTGAAGAAATGAAAGCCCGTATTTCGAGCCAATATCCAAATTCTCGTTATGCACAAATTATCAACAATACAAGTCCTGATTCGGTTTCCTCAAAGGACAGTCCGGAAGACGTATATGATAAATGGTATAAATTATACCAAGAAGAGCATTTCGCTGAAGTATTGCCAAAAATCGATGACTTGATTCTTCAATATTCGGGAGACGAAATTGTTCCAAAATTCGAATTGCTGAAAGCCAACATCTTGGGAAAACTGCAAGGACTGGAAGCCTACAAAAACGCCTTGCAATACGTGGCAGACAATTATCCAACGACTGAAGAAGGTAAGAATGCCCGTGAAATTTTGACCACTCAAATTCCGTCATTGGAAAAAATGAATTTCAGTACTGTCGATACCAAAAACTGGAAAGTCCTATATAAAGTGGGTAAATTGGAAGACAAGAGCACCAAAGCCCTGGAAGATAAAATCAAGAAATTCATGGCCAGCGAAAACGTCAAAAAATTGACTAACAGGTTTAATATTTATACCGAAAAAGAAAACTTCCTGACCATTACCGCAAAAAATTCGGAGGCCAACGCAAAAGAT
>JAGNPF010000368.1 GCA_017989775.1 Flavobacterium sp. | reverse complement strand
CGAATCATGGCAGGCATGGAAGCATCCACGATTACATCCGAAGGAACGTGAAGATTGGTAATTCCTTTGTCGGAATTTACCATGGCCAATGCCGGTCCATTTTCGATGGCTTGGTCTAAGGCTGCTTTTATTTCATTTTCTTGTGGAGTTCCGGCAATTTTTGCATAAACATCACCTAATCCGTTGCGAGTGTCGATGTTTAATTCTGCAAATAAAGAAGCATATTTTTCGAATACGTCTGCAAAGTAAACTTCCACTACCGAACCAAAGATAATTGGGTCGGAAACTTTCATCATGGTAGCTTTCAGGTGAACCGAAAACAAGATGTTTTGTTCTTTGGCTTCTTTTATGGTTTGGGCAACAAAACTTTTCAAGGTATTGATGTTCATCACGGAACAATCAATTATTTCATCCGCTTTTAATGGAGTGCTGGCTTTTAGGACTTTGGTTGTTCCATCTTTTGCAACGAATTCAATTTTCACGTCGTTTGCCGCTCCAAGAGTTACTGATTTTTCACTTCCGTAAAAGTCGCCGCTTTGCATCGAGGCTACTTCTGTTTTAGAATCGGCAGACCAAGCACCCATAGAATGTGGGTTGGCTTTGGCGTAATTTTTTACCGCTTTTGGAGCTCTACGATCCGAGTTTCCTTCACGCAAAACTGGGTTTACAGCAGATCCCAATACTTTGGAATATTTTGCTTTTATGGCCGATTCTTCGTCATTTTTTGGTTCTTCCGGAAAATTCGGAACTGCATAACCGTGTGATTGCAATTCTGCAATGGCCGCTTTTAGTTGAGGTACGGAGGCAGAAATATTGGGTAATTTTATGATATTGGCTTCAGGTGTGTTGGCTAATTTGCCTAATTCAGACAAAGCATCTTCCACTTTTTGGTCTTCTTTTAAAAATTCCGAAAAATTGGATAAAATTCGTCCAGCAACTGATATGTCTCTAGGTTCAATTTCGATATCGGAAGTTGATGTAAATGCTTGAACAATCGGTAAAAATGAATAAGTGGCCAATAATGGCGCCTCATCTGTTAGCGAGTAAAAAATTTTTGATTTAGTTGACATTTTAATAAAAGTTGTTTAGTATTTTATTTTTTGGGTTACAAATGTAATAAAAACGTTTTCGCAAAAGCGGTTAGGTTTCAATTAAGTTTGGTTTAGCCTTAAAAATTATGGAATTGTGATTTTTTAATTTGCTAAAAGAGAATTTTTGAAAATAGGCTTCTTTTTTTATCGAAATGAAAATGCAAGTTATTTAGCCCAAAGTAGATATCAGTTTTTTTGTAACAAAAGCGTAAGTATTGTTCAAAAAAAAAGTCCCGAAATAATCGGGACTTTTAGAACAAGAAGTTGTTTGACTATCTTCTTTTATCTCTAATTTTGGCTTTTTTACCAGTAAGTTCTCTGAAGTAGAAAATTCTAGCTCTACGTACAGCACCTTTCTTGTTGATTTCGATTTTTTGCAAAGCTGGCAAGTTAACTGGGAAGATACGCTCTACACCAACTGAACCTGACATTTTACGAATCGTGAAAGTTTCGGTGTTTCCAGAACCTCTTCTTTGGATAACCACACCTTTAAAAAACTGTGTTCTTGTTTTTTCACCCTCTTTAATTTCGTAGAAAACAGTGATTGTGTCTCCAGCTCCGAAATCAGGGAAATCTTTTCTTGTTACGAACTCGTCTTGAACGAATTTCAATAAATCTGCCATTTTATTTTTTATTTTATGGTTTTAAATAGAGCAACATTCACGGATTTCGCCAGAGGTTGGTCTAATGAGGGCGCAAATGTAATTAAAATTTCAATATATAAATTCCAAATTCCAAATTTTTTTGCTGGAAAATCAATTGGGATTTGGAATTTTAAAAATTTGGAATTTATTCTAGCAAATCCGGTCTTCTATTTTTGGTGTGTTCATACGCCATATCCTCGCGCCATTTGTCGATTTTGGCAAAGTTGCCGCTGGTCAAGACTTCGGGAACTTTCCAACCTTTGTAATCGGCAGGTCTGGTGTAGATGGGACCCGACAACAAATTATCCTGAAAACTATCTGTCAATGCCGAGGTTTCGTCGCTCAAAACACCGGGAATCAATCGAATCAAGGCATCGCACAACACCAAAGCGCCCAATTCACCACCACTCAATACATAATCGCCAATCGAGATTTCCTTGGTAATAAAATGGTCTCGAACGCGTTGGTCAACCCCTTTATAATGTCCGCAAAGGATGATGATGTTCTCGTACATCGACATCGTGTTGGCCATTTTCTGGTTCAGGGTTTCCCCATCGGGCGACATGTAAATAACTTCGTCGTAAGTTCTTTCGCTTTTCAAATGCGTGATGCAATCGTCAATGGGCTGGATGTTCATTACCATTCCGGCACCGCCACCATAAGGATAATCATCCACGCTTTTCTGTTTGTTGGTCGTGTAATCCCGAAGATTATGGAAATGAACTTCCACGATTCCTTTGTCGATGGCACGTTTCATCATCGAAGCCTCAAACGGACTTCGCAATAATTCTGGGAGGACGGTAATAATATCTATGCGCATTTTTTTATTTTCTAGGTTGCAAAGGTACAAAGTTTTTTTTCAGAAGCTATTTCCAGCTTTCCACTCTATCTTTTCTTGCTTAAAGAAAGCAAGAAAAGGATGCCGTTGCAATCTGGGCTAGGGGATTGT
>JAGNPF010000367.1 GCA_017989775.1 Flavobacterium sp. | reverse complement strand
TTCTATATTTGCCTAAACACAATTGGATGAACTTGTTTACGCTTTCTGAAAAATCAATAAAAACTATTAAATCGATTACCAATAGCACTTATCTTGATGTTATTGGATTGGCAATAGTTATTTCGGCTTCAATTGTTTTGGAATACCATAAAACGGTTTTCAATTTTACGTTTCAGCATCAGAAATACGTTTTCTATTTAGGGTATCTTTCCATCTTGAATACTGGATTTTCGATGATGGGAAACCGATTGGTGACCAAGAAAAATAATATTGGGAATTTCATCACCACTTGCAATACTTTCTTGAGTGGTTCTATTGATTATTTACTTGGAAACATCGGAGCAATCCTTACTTATCCTGTGTCGTTTATTGGAAATTATGTCGTTTTCAAAGCTTGGAAGAAAAGCAAAGTCCTGCGTTCCGTTGATTTTATATTTTACAGAAACATAATTTTAGGTTTTCTATTTTCTTTTGTCTTAAATTATATCGCCTTCAAATACCTGTCTGAAAAACCTGTTGATTGGAGGTTGTTTCTCGCCATAACCATTCCGGCAGGAATCACTTTTGGAGGCACGTTCAACACGGCGAGAATGTATCCCGACAATTGGTTTATGTGGCAATTTTACAACTTGACAAAAGCTGTCCAGAACCTAATGTTAATGAATATTGCGAATGTTGCCAAATACACATTCTATTTCTTCAATGCCATTATTGGCTACATTACTTGGAAAGACGACAAGAAAAAAGGAAGCATTACAGCTTCCTAGTCGATTCTCTTTCTCTCAATTGCGTCTTGATAACCGTCGTTTCATAAGGCAGATTTTCTTCTTTCGATTCCAATCTGTTGATTAACACGTTGGCAGCGACTTCTCCAATTTCCACTCCGTATTGACTTAAAGTGGACAAACTTGGCGACAATCTTCTGGAAGCCAGGATTCCGTCGGCAAAACCAATGATGGATAATTCTTCGGGAACTTTGTAGCCTTTTTTAAGTCCAATTCGCAAGGCGGCAACCGAGTCATTTTCGTCCAAGGCAAAAATTCCGTCAACAACATTGTTGTCAAAAACTTGATCTATTTTGCCTTTAAGGTCGTCCTCGCAATCTGTCCTGACAATCAAGTTCTGATTTACGGCAATATTGTTGTTTTTCAAGGCTTGCAAATAACCCTCGAGTCTCAATTTTCCAATACTTAAATTGTCTATGGAAGAAAACAAGGCGATGTTTTTGCATCCCGTGTTTATTAAATGTTGGGTAGCGTTTAAGGCCGAATCAAAATCATCTACAATCACTTTGTCGCAAGCCACTTCATCCGAAATTCGGTCGAACATTACTATAGGAGTGCCTTCGTTGATAATTTCCTTGAAATGATTGTATTCCTGCAGCTTTTGTGCTTCTTCCGAAATGGACAAAATAAAACCGTCAATCGTACCATTACTCAACATATCCAGGGTGTGTGATTCTTTGGCCAAGGATTCGTTGGAGATACACATGATAACATTGTATCCTCTTTCGTCTGCAATTTTCTCGATTCCACTAAATACTTTGGCAAAAAAAGAATTCAAAATATTGGGAATGATGACACCAATGGTTTTGGTTTTCCTGTTTTTGAGATTCAGTCCAATAACATTGGGTTTGTAGTTTTTGAGTTTTGCGTATTCCTTTATTCTAGTTTTTGTTTGCTCACTAATTTCGGGGCTGTCGTTGAGTGCTTTTGAAACTGTTGAAACAGATACATTTAATTCTTTTGCAATTTGTTTAAGAGTTGCTTTAGCTTTCATAATTAATTTTTTGTCTTTTTATCATCATCATCAGGATTCTCAATTACAATGAAATACACATTATATATGTAATCAAGACCTTTTATTACAAAACAAACCTTTTGTTTAAAGAGGGAAATTTACATTTTTTTTTTGTAAATCAGGCATTACAAACATAGAAACTCTAAAATTAAGTTAAAATCAATAAAATGCTAACGAATTGCCCTTTAAATATCCTTTTGATAATCAGTATAAAAAGGAACATAAAATAATCTTTTAAGGTATTTGCATTTCAAAAAAATAATTGTACTTTTGCGCTCCCTTTATTGGGAATGGAATGTTTAATTAAAAAAATATTATGGACGCATTAAGCTACAAGACAATTTCAGCGACAAAAGCCAATTCTGTAAAAGAATGGATTGTTGTTGATGCTGACGGTCATAACTTAGGTCGTCTTGCTTCAAAAGTCGCTATGATTTTGAGAGGTAAGTACAAGCCAAGTTATTCACCACACGTGGACTGTGGAGATAACGTAATTGTTATCAACTCAGAAAAAATTAACCTTACAGGTAACAAACTAGACGACAAAACTTATGTTCGTCACACTGGTTACCCTGGAGGACAAAGAACTTTATCTGCTAAAGTATTGCAAGCCAAAAACCCTGCATTATTGGTAGAAAAAGCAGTAAAAGGAATGTTGCCTAAAAACAAATTGGGAGCAGAACTTTTCAGAAATTTAAATGTTGTTGTAGGACCAGAGCACAAACAAGGCGCTCAAAAACCTAAAACAGTTAACCTTAACGATCTTAAATAATGGGAGTTATTCACAAAATCGGTAGAAGAAAAACCGCTGTTGCACGTGTTTATGTTTCTGAAGGAACAGGAGTTATCACTGTAAACAAAAAAGAATTCGCAACTTATTTCCCAACTGC
>JAGNPF010000366.1 GCA_017989775.1 Flavobacterium sp. | reverse complement strand
CCGAGAAATGGAACGATACGAAAAGGAGTAAGCTTATTTTTTCGAATATTTTTCCAACACAAATTGAGCGGCTGCAAATGGTGAAATTTCACCGTTTTGCACCGCTTTTTTATTGGTAATCGGGAAAAATGATATTCAAATGAAAATAATTGTAATTTTAAAAAGTTTTTTTGAAACAAGGGTAACAAAAAGCAATAACAGCGGATATACCATAAACCTTTAAATTTAGATTATTATGGAAAATTTTAAAAAGATAAGTAGTGTGTGTGCATTGTTTTTGTTGGCTTTTGCAAGTCTCAAAGCACAAGAAAAAACTCAATCCATTGGAAAAAGAAGTGATGCCGATATTGAAAATAGTGCAACAAATCCAAGTCAAAAAAGCGGTATCAATGGTATCAATAATAATTCAATGCCAAATCGAATTTCGATGAATGTTACCGTTGCCAAACAAACGCAAGGGGCAACATTCGGTGAAAAGGTAAATTCGGGCAAAATAAATGTGACCTTGGTAGAAGGTGGTTGCGTTGTTTTGTTTCCTTCCAATGAAGGCTACAGAATCAATACAACCGACAAAAGTATCAACGAATTGTCCAAAAATGAATGCAAGACGTTTGGCGAAAAAGTAAACCAAGGTTTGCACGCAGCCGGCGGTGCTTTATCCCAAGGTGCTTCTTTGTTGGGAGGTGCTTTGCCAGGTGGAGCTGTTATTTCGGCAGCGGTTTCCAGCGTTGGCAATTTGGCCGGAGGAGCAGGTGGAGGAGCGGCAGCGGCTTCCTACGCAGCTACCGGAAGAATGAAATCACCTGATTCAGGAAAGCAGGTTTTTAAAATACAGGATAGCGAAAATGATGCGGTACTGGATTTGCCGGACGGGGAATATGAATTGGTATTCGTGGTTGTCGAAAAAGCCACTTCAGGGTTGAAAGATACTTTGAAAACACAGGTGCGAATTGGTTTTTCCGTAGAAAACAATGTGTTGAAAACAAAACACGACACGGCCAAAAACTCGGTGGGGAATATTCGTTAGGGTTTAAAATTTTGAATATTTTTCCAATACAAATTTAGCGGCAGCAAAAGGAGATAATTCCCCGTTTTGCACCGCTTTTTTTGTGGCATCCAAAATCTTTTGAATTTCGGGATGATGGTAAAAATTGGTTTTCAATTGTTCGTTGATGGTTTCCAATAACCAATATTGGTTTTGGTCTGCCCGGTTTTCAATGAAAAAATGATTTGCTTTCGTGATTTCAATATAGTGTTTGATGGTTTTCCAGATTTCGGGAATGCCTTCGTTGGTCAAAGCGCTACAAGTGGCGGTAGTTGGAATCCATCCCGATTTTTTTGGTGGAAAAAGATGTAATGCACGATTGAATGCCGCTCTGGTCAAATTCGCTTTTTTGATGTTGTCGCCATCGGCTTTGTTGATGATGATAGCATCGGCCATTTCCATAATGCCGCGTTTGATGCCTTGCAATTCATCGCCTGCACCTGAAATATTCAACAACAAAAAGAAATCGACCATGCCGTGAACGGCTGTTTCGCTTTGTCCAACCCCTACGGTTTCTATAAGAATCGTGTCGAAACCGGCCGCTTCACAAAGTGTGATGGATTCTCGTGTTTTTCGAGCCACACCACCCAAAGTTTCGCCCGAAGCCGATGGCCTGATGTAGGCATTGGAATCTTTGGCCAATTCTTCCATTCGGGTTTTGTCGCCCAAAATGCTTCCGTGCGAAATCGTGCTGCTGGGATCGACGGCCAAAACGGCCACTTTTTTGCCCAAGGAAGTCAAATGTTTGCCAAAAGATTCTATAAAAGTGCTTTTCCCAACGCCGGGAACTCCCGTGATTCCTATCCGAATGGATTGATTGGCTTGGGGCAAGCAAGCGGCAATCACTTCCTTGGCTTTCGCCAAATGATTGGCATTGGTGCTTTCGATCAAAGTGATTGCTCGGCTCAAGGCAGAAATATTTCCGGACAAAATACCCTCAATCAGTTCTTTTGCAGAAGGTTGTTTTTGTCTAAATTTCTGAACTTTTTGGACGGCAGTCGCACTGATAAATTCCGGTTGGGAAACTCCGGGAATTTCGTTCAAGCTGCTTGCATATTGCTTTTTATTGGCCAAAATAATTCATTTTATTGTATAAAAGTAGTGAAAACAAAAACAGTTTCAAAAAGCGGGTGCTTGATGAAACTGTTTTGTGAATTAACAAACCGTATTGATTAGTATGCTGCCGTAAAACGAACTTGGTGGTGTTTCGGGCTTTCCACTTCGTCGGCAATGACAACAGCTAAATCTTCCACCGACAAAATACTGCGTTGTTCTTCGTTAAAAACTGGATTTTCTAGTCCCAAACGGTATTTTCCGGTTCTTCCCGTTTTGGTTCCTTGATGCATTTCGATGGCTGGACTGAAAAAAGCCCAATCCAAGTCTTTTTCTTCCTTGATAATTTCGAGATAATGTCTTGCTGCGTTGGCTCCGTCAAATATTTCCTTTGGAAATTGTGGAGTGTCGATCAATTGTACATTGGGTGCAATGAATAAACTTCCTGCGCCGCCAATGGTGATAAAACGTTTTACTCCCGATTTTTTCACTGCTTCCTGGATGGCTTTTGCGCCAGCAATAGCATCATTATAGATATTTGGATTGCTCCATCCCGGATTATATGCACTAATGACAACATCGTTTCCTTTTAAGGTTTCTCCTAAAG
>JAGNPF010000049.1 GCA_017989775.1 Flavobacterium sp. | reverse complement strand
GCAGCCATCGAAGACTTGGAAACTCCTCCAGAAGAAATGTCGGTTCAAGGTAGGGATTTGTTGACTGGTAAACCAAAACAAGTAGCGGTTTCTTATAGAGAAATTGCCAAAGCTTTGGACAAATCCATCCAACGAATCGAAGATGCCGTAATGGAAACCTTGTCCCAAACACCTCCAGAATTGGCAGCGGATATTTACAACACTGGAATTTATCTTGCCGGTGGAGGATCGATGCTGAGAGGATTGGACAAAAGAATTTCGCAAAAAACAGATTTGCCGGTGTACATTGCCGAAGATCCATTGAGAGCTGTGGTTCGTGGAACCGGAATGGCGCTTAAAAATCTTGGAAAATTCAAAAGTGTCTTGATTAAATAGGACAAAGATTTAGTTGACAGCATTAGGTTTTTAGTTTTACACATCTATTATACAGGTATAATATGCAGCAAATATTTAATTTTATTTATAAAAACAGCAACAGATTGCTGTTTTTGCTGCTTTTGGGTATTTCGTTATTTCTTGTCGTTCAATCCCATTCCTATCATCGAAGTAAAGTGATTAGTTCCGCCAATTTTTTGAGCGGTGGAGTCTATGAACGCATCAACAACGTGAGCGAATATTTGAATTTGAGAACCCAGAATGATGCACTTGCCCAAGAAAATGCAAAATTGCGAAGCCTGCTTTTTGATGTCAAAGACACGGCATCCATACCAAAAATGGACAGCATCAAAGGATTGCGTCCCACCGATATTCTCGTTTCAAAAGTAATTCACAACTCCTTCAATTCACATGAAAATTACTTGACCTTGAATTCTGGCAGTCTTCAGGGCGTGAAACCAGATATGGGGGTCATCAATAGTTTGGGAATTGTGGGAATCATTGACAACACATCGGCAAATTATGCTACCGTAGTCAGTATTTTGAACATCAAGTCACAGATAAACGCCAAACTCAAAAAGTCGAACCATTTTGGGTCTTTGGGCTGGAATGGAAAGAACACCGGTTTTGTACAGTTGACGGACATTCCGAGATTGGCGGCCATCCGAAAAGGAGACACCATCGTTACGGGAGGACAATCGGTTATATTTCCTGAAAACATCAATATTGGAACTGTTGACAGAATTTATATCGACAATCAGACAAACTACTATACTTTGGACGTGAAACTTTTTAACGATATGACCAATTTGGGTCATGTTTACATCTTGAAAGGCAATGACCGGGAAGAAATTATCAATCTAGAAAAAAAGAACGAGAAAGATGAATAGTGCCTTGTTTGTAAATATTTTTCGTTTTCTGCTTTTGCTGGCAGTCCAGATAATTGTTTTCAACAACATGAATTTCTTGGGCTACATCAGTCCATTTCCCTATATTCTTTTCATCATTTTGTATCCGGTAAACAGCAACAAATCAGGCTTGTTGTTGGCCAGTTTTTTTCTGGGTCTTATTATGGATATGTTCAGTAATTCCGGTGGAATCCACACGACGGCCTGCTTAGTTTTGGCTTATTACAGGCCTTATCTTTTCAGGTTTTCTTTTGGACTTAGTTACGAATACCAAACCGTGAAATTGAACGATGTGTTGACACCCGAAAGGTTTTCGTTTATCTTGCTGTCGGTCGTGATCCATCATTTTGTCTTGTTTGTATTGGAAGCATTTAAAGTCAGCTTTTTCTTAGATGTTTTGTTCAGGACTTTGTTGAGTACCATTTTCACGATAATTATCTGCATTATCATCATCTATCTTATTAAGCCCAACAAACGATGAGAAAATTACTGCTTCCTTCGTTGATCATTATTGTGGCGTGTTTGCTGGTCTTGCGTCTTTTCTATTTGCAAATCATTGATGATTCCTTGAAATTGAAGTCAGACAACAATGCCATCAAAATCAAGTATGATTATCCCGAGAGAGGGTATATTTATGATAGAAATGGGAAGTTGTTGGTGGCGAACCAACCTTCTTATGACATTATGGTCATTCCCAGGGAAATGAAGAATATCGACACTTTGGAATTATGCGATTTGTTGAGCATTACCAAAGAGGATTTTTTGGAAAAAATTGCCAAGGCAAAAGTGTACAGTCCCAGGTTGCCCTCGGTGTTTTTGCCTCAATTGAACAAAATGGAGTTTGCCGCATTCCAGGAAAAAATCCGAAAATTCGAAGGTTTTTATTTTCAAAAGCGTTCCCTTCGTGATTATCAAGTCAATTTTGGAGCCAATATTTTTGGTTTCATTACGCAAGTCAGCGAAAAACAGATTGAAAAAAACTCGTATTACAACAGTGGGGATTTGATTGGCAAACAAGGAGTCGAGGAAAGTTATGAAGAAATCCTGCGTGGAATCAAAGGAGTCAAATATTATCAAAAAGACAAATTCAATCGTGAAATAGGTTCTTTCAAGGAAGGAAAATACGATACCATCGCCGTTCAGGGAGAGGACATCAATCTTACCATAGATGCCACAATTCAGCAGTATGGAGAGGAATTGATGGTGAATAAAAGGGGAGGAATTGTTGCCATCGAACCCAAGACAGGCGAGATTTTGGCATTGGTTACCGCACCTTCTTATGATCCTTCCATTTTGGTAGGTCGTCAACGATCGAAAAATTATACCTTGTTGTATCGTGATTCCATTGCAAAGCCACTTTTTGATAGAAGTTTACTGGCAGAATATGCGCCGGGATCTCCTTTCAAAATCCTGACCGGACTTGTTGGTCTTCAAGAAGGAGTGGTGGAATTGAATACCACTTTTATGTGCAATCACGGTTTTGCTTATGCTCCAGGGCGATTTCAGAGATGCCATTGTGGTGGAGGCTCAAGAGACCTTCATGTCGGGATTTATAAATCGTGCAATGCCTATTTTTCCAATGTTTATTTGCGAACCATTGGCAAATATGCAAGTGCGCCTTATGCCGTGGATGTGTGGAGCAATCACGTGAAAAGTTTTGGACTCGGACAATTTATGGGGTATGATTTGCCGACAGGCAAAAAAGGGAAAGTCCCCACTTCCAAAACCTACAAAAGAATGTATCCCGATTGGGGATGGAGCGGAAAAACAATCATATCCAATGCCATTGGGCAGGGAGAAGTGGTGATGACGCCCATTCAGTTGGCCAACATGATGGCTGCGGTAGCCAATAGAGGCTATTATTATACGCCTCATATCATCAAGAAAATCGAAGGAGAAAAAATTGACCCTAAGTTTACGAAAAAACACGTGACCACTATCGACAAAAAATATTTTGAACCCATGATAAGCGGTTTGTTCGATGTGTACAATTTTGGTACCGCCGCCGGTTTGCGGGTCGAAGGGATTGATATTTGTGGCAAGACCGGTACGGCCGAGAATTTCGCGAAAATAAACGGCAAAAGAACACAATTGGAAGATCACTCTATTTTTGTGGCGTTTGCACCAAAGGACAATCCCAAAATTGCCATAGCGGTAATGATTGAAAATGGTGGATTTGGTTCTACCATTGCGGGGCCAATAGCCAGTTTGATGATCGAGAAATACCTTAGGGGAAAGATCACCCGAACCGATTTGGAAAAACGAACACTCGAGAGAAGTTTGCAAGATCGATATGCCAAGTTAGGCGGACTATCCGAGGCGGTAAAGTTGGAAATTAGAAGAAAGGATTCCATCGCCAAGTCTAAATTAATAATTCCGAAAGCAAAAGTAGATAGCACCAAGAGCAATTAACAAGCGATTCATTTAATATGAAAAATCAAAGTTTAACCAATAATATCGACTGGATTTGTATCGTCATCTATAGCTTATTGGTGATAATGGGGTGGTTGAATATCTATTCTTCATCCTTGTCTTCTATGGAATCTACAGCAACAAAACAATTGATGTTCATTCTTTTGACCATTCCTTTAATTTTTGTTTTGCTGTATGTTGATGGGAAGTTTTATGAAAAATATGCCAGTGTAATTTATGTCATAGGTTTACTTTCTTTGGCCGGATTGTTTGTTTTTGGAAAGACAATCAAGGGTCAAGCAAACTGGTATTCTTTTGGGTCTTTTGGTTTGCAACCATCGGAGTTTGTCAAAGCCGCCACATCATTGGCTTTGGCCAAATATTTAAGTGATACGCAAATTAATCTAAAAGATCCCAATAGGCAGTTGCAGGTGTTGAGTATATTGGGATTGCCTATTATGCTCATTGTGCCACATGATCCAGGAAGTGCTCTGATTTATTGTTTTCTTGTTGTTGTACTCTACCGTGAAGGATTGCCAGCTTGGTATATTTGGACAGGATTTATTGCTATTATCCTATTTGTTTTGACACTGGTGTTAGAACCTCAATATGTGATACTTTTGGCCTTGATAGCCATTGTGCTTGTTCACTTCAAATCAAGGTTGGGTGACAGGAACATAGTTTTAAGTGCCATTATTTTTGTATTGATTTCTGGATTTGTCTTGTCGGTAAGTTATGTTTTTACCAATGTTTTTAAGCAACACCATCGTGATCGTTTCAATATATTGTTGGGAAAATCGGTTGATATGAAAGGGATTGGATATAACACCAACCAATCTGAAATTGCCATTGGATCGGGAGGCTGGTTCGGAAAAGGATTTCTGGAAGGCACGCAAACCAAGGGAGGATTTGTTCCCGAGCAACACACGGATTACATTTTCACGACTGTAGGCGAGGAGTGGGGTTTTGTGGGGTCGTTGTTTGTGATTGCCTTGTTCGTTGGTTTGTTTCTCCGCATAATTTATTTGGCCGAAAGACAAAAAACAAAATTCAGCAGGGTTTATGGTTACTGTGTGGCGGGTATTTTATTCATTCATTTCTTTGTGAATATTGCTATGGTGGTAGGTGTTTTTCCCACTATTGGGGTGCCATTGCCTTTCTTCTCTTATGGTGGTTCCGGACTTTGGGGCTTCACCATTCTGCTTTTTATTTTTATTAAGATGGATGCTAACAAGGTGAATGAATGGTAGTTTTTAATTAAAACTCCAAGCCTTGTAATTGCTGGCTTTCTCCAGATTGTTTTCGATTTTATCGTCCAATTTAGGGAAGAAATCTATTCCGGTCATTTTTTCGACGGTATCAACCGAGACCACAAAATCATAAAGCGGTTTGTCACTTTTTTTGCTTGGAACCAAAAAAGCAATCATTCGGTATTGACCATTCGAATAGTCCAACAAAATTTTGTAAAAATAATTGGGAACCGAAACTTTTTCCTTGCCGATTGTTTGTAGTGAAGGATGCAAAATCCCTCCGGTAACCACGTAAATTCCATCGTACTTGGTAGCCCAATAGCGCACTTTTTGTTCCAATCTATTCCAGATACCGCCGTTGAAATCGTGCAATTGTGGCGAAATATTCGAGGTAAAAAAAGTGTCGTTATAGGCTTTGAGCGCAAATTCCATATCGCCGGCCGGGCAAAGATGCCCTTTGTCATAACCCGATTTTTTATAGTTCCGCCAGTCGGCCGAACCTGTTTTTACCTTCGGGTCTTCAATAAAATAGGGTCTTTTGAAATCATTGTTTTTTACATAATTCTTTTTCAATTCATAGGCCACCCATTCGGCCTGTTCGTGTTTTTCGCTATAAGACAATGTGTAGTAATCGTGTCGAATGATTTGGTTTGTCGTGGAAGAAGGCAGGAAATCGAATGATGGATCCGGGTTCTTTTTTTGGTTTTTGGAACCGTAAGACGACAAGTCAAAGGATGAAAATGCCACCAAAAACAAAGTGACGATTGCGCCAAAACCAAAAACGCTCCAGAAACGTTTTATTGATTTCTGGAGCGCATTGGCAGTTGATGGTTGTTTTATTTTATTCATTAATTAGGGGTAATCCTTACTTGGCTAATTTTTCTTTTTTTAGGGTAACGGCAGGAGCACTTTTTTTAATTACCGGTTTGGATTGTAAATCATCCAAGACATTCAAGGCTTCTTCCACATAAATGTCTTTCGACAAGCTTTCGTGCCATCTGAGCCTTTTTTCTTTAAGTGATGCATCTTTTTTCATTGCCTCGGCTTCTTGTGGCAACGAAGTGAATTTTAAATGATAATCGTAATTACTGATGGCTTTGAATTTTTTGTTGGTTTCTTCTATGGCCGCTTGGTGTTTTTTGAAATCATCCATTTTTAGGCTATAGACATTTTCCTTGCTTCTTTCATCAATCCATTTTGCGTTTTCTTCAATCAACTTAAACTGCGGATTCTGTGCGATTCTTTTTTTGCTTTCCGCTATGGCTTTGTCAAAATTGGCATTGTTTTTCCAAACGCTATAAGGGGCAGGATCTATTTTGTCCCATGGCATGGCTGCTTCAACATCGCGTTCTCCCATTTTTAGATAAGCGTATTTGTCCGGCATCACAATGTCGCTGCTAACCCCTTCAAGTTGGGTCGAACCTCCGTTTATTCTGTAAAATTTTTGGGTGGTTGTTTTCAGGGCACCCAAATCTCCGGTACTGCTGCTGCGAACAAATTTATTCAAGTCAATCACGTTTTGAACGGTTCCTTTGCCATACGTTTGTTTGCTGCCTATGATGATTCCTCTTTTGTAATCTTGGATGGCTGCTGCCAAAATCTCTGAAGCCGAGGCTGAAAAACTGTTGACCATGATTACCAATGGACCATCCCATTCAATTTTTTTGTCTCGGTCGTAAAGAACTTCTTTTTTTCTGTCAGCCGATTTGATTTGCACAATTGGGCCTTGCTCGATAAACAAGCCGGCAATGTCCACCACTGTCGAAAGCGAACCGCCTCCATCATCGCGAACGTCCAAGACGATTCCGTTGACGCCCACTTTTTTCAAGGCTTCCACTTCGGCGGCAATGTCTTTTCCGGCATCTCGACCGTCGGCGTTTTCAAAATCGATATAGAATTTAGGCAAGTAAATCACCCCGTATTTCATTCCGTTTCTTTCCACCACGCTCGATTTTGCATAGGTTTCCTCAATTTCAACAATGTCTCTTATGATGGAAATGGTTTTGATGGAACCATCCACTTTTTTTACGGTAAGACGAACTTCGGAACCTTTTGGCCCCTTGATTTTTTTAACAACATCGTCCAGACGCATCCCTACAATGTCAAGTGGTTCGCCGCTTCCTTGGGCTACCTTCATGATGACGTCTCCGGCTTCGAGTTGTTTTCCTCTCCAGGCTGGTCCGCCCGAAATAAGTTCCGTGATTTCGGTAAAGTCGTTTTTCTTTTGAAGACGCGCACCAATTCCTTCAAATTTTCCGCTGATGCTTACGTCAAAACGTTCTTTCTCCTCGGGTGGAAAATAATTGGTGTGTGGGTCAAATCGAGCCGTAATGGAGTTGATGTATATCGAAAACCAATCGTCACGGGTTAATTCCTTCATGAAACCGAAATATTCGTCCAATGATTTCAAGGAACTTTCGCGGGTTATTTTTTCCAATTCTGCCAAAGTTTTAGGCTTGCCGTCAGTGGATTTATCCGATTTTTCTTTTTCAATGTTGTTGATGTTGTCCACAAATTCTCCCGGTTTCAAAACGTCGGAACTGCTTTTGGAATCTTTGTCAACGATTCCTTTTTCCTTGTTTTCCTGGATTTTCAAGCGATCGGTCAAAGATGACAGGGTTGACAATTTGAGTTGTTTGCGCCATTTTTCTTTTAATTCGGCAGCATTTTTGGCATAAGGCGCTTTTTCGTAATCCGTGTTGAAAGTTTCGTCAACGGTATAGTCAAAAGGAGTGCTTAAAATATCCTTGTACAGACTTTTACCTTCTTCCATTCTTTTAATCAAACGGTCGTAAGTGAGATTGAAAAAAGTCAAGTCTTTGTTTAGCAATTGGTCGTCCAACTGGGTTTCATATTTAGAAAATTCGTCGATGTCGGATTGCAGAAAAAACCTTTTGGATGGGTCCAATGCTTGAATGTAATCTTTGTAAACACCTTTGGAAAAAGTGTCGTCTATCGTGGCGGGACTATAATGACCTTTCTCGATTACAAATGTCAACAGTTCCAACAGCATCTTGTCCTTTTCGGAAGTCGTACTCTCTGTAAAGGAAGTATTTCTAAATGCAAACAATGTCGCCGAAAGTAAAACTACGGCAAGTATTATTTTATAATTTCTTTTCATAAAGTCAATAATAGTATTCATAAATATTTTAAAATCTAAATTACGGTAAAAACTATGCCAACAAATACTGGGCTCGCATAAATTTTTGTTAAAGATATAAAATTGTTTTTTTTGTTTCGGGTTTAATCTTCGAACTGGATTAATTTTGTTTCTTTGTTTACTGGAAATCACGAGGTTTTTATTTAAAATTTAACGACCCTAATTTGAAATTATATCCAATGGAAAAAGACAAACCATTAATCTTGGTCACCAATGACGACGGGATTTCGGCTCCCGGAATTCGTGC
>JAGNPF010000365.1 GCA_017989775.1 Flavobacterium sp. | reverse complement strand
TCGAGCGTGTCATCGGTCATTTGCGACAAATAATCCATGTGGATTAAAGTTACGCCAGGAATTTGTTGCACATCGGCATTTACGTTTTTCGGAAGGGATAAATCCAAAATCAGCAACTCTTTTTTAAGATTCAATAATGTTTTATCGATGGTTGGATTTTGTGCGCTCGTTGCCACTACCAAAACATCGGCTTTTTGTAATTCTATATGTAAATCGGAATAATCTTTTACAACTAAATTCAATTTTCCGGCTAGAATTTCGGCGGTGCTTTTGGTTCTATTGATTAAAGTAATGTGCTCATTTTTAGTATGTTTTACTAAATTTTCGCAAGTATTTCTACCTATTTCTCCCGTTCCAAAAAGCAGAATATTTTTATTGCCAATATTCTCAATGTTTCTAATGATGTATTGCACGGCGGCAAAAGAAACAGAAGTGGCTCCCGAACTAATTTCGGTTTCGTTTTTAATTCTTTTGCTGGCTTGAATTACGGTATTGATCAATCTATCCAAAAAAGCGTTGATTAAACCCAACGATCTGGATTCTTCAAAACTGTTTTTTAATTGGCCGATAATTTCGAAATCGCCAAGAATTTGACTGTCCAAGCCCGTTCCCACACGAAACATGTGGTCAATAGCTTCGTGGTTTTTGTAAACAAAACCCACTTTTTGAAATTCTTCCACAGAGCCGTTACTATTCTCGCAAACCAATTTTATCAATTGAAAAGGATGGTCGGCATAACCGTAAATTTCGGTGCGATTGCAGGTAGAAGTAACGATTAAACTCTCGATGCCTTCTTCTCGGGCTTGGAGCAATACTTTGGTTTTTGCTTTGGCATCAAGACTAAACTTACCCCGCACTTCGGCATCCGCTTTCTTGTAACTCAATCCAATAGAGTAGAAAGTTTTGTGTTTCGGTACGTTTAGATTTTCCATATATAATCCTTTTCTGATGCGACAGGCAAAGTTAGAACTAAGGTTTTTATTAAAACAACGCTCAAAGTACTTTTTGTATCGCTAAACGATATTTTTATCCTTTACTATATTTATAAACCAAAAAACACTATTTTTGTACTAAAATCAGGCTTTTATACATCAAATTTAGTATCTATTTTTCGAAAAAATCCTGACAATTGTCATAATGCTTTAAAAAAAATGTCGCGATGAGTTCTCAAGATGTTATAACAATTGAAGACGACTTTACCCTACTTCGTTTTCAAAATGATGGTGAAGAAGCCTATTTTACCCAACGTGAAGTGAAAAGCGGGTTAATCCAATTCCATTTTGGATTGAAAGGGAAGGCCAAATTTCTTTTCAACCAAGGAAGTTACGCCTTGGATTTGAAAGAAGAAAAATCCTTGCTGCTTTACAATCCGCAAAAAGAATTGCCTTTGAATCTGGAAATTGCGCCAAATTCTTGGGTAATTTCGGTTATCATTTCCATCAAAAAATTCCATACCCTGTTTTTATCCGAAGCCAATTATATTACTTTTTTGAGCGAGGACAACAAGGACAAAAAATATTACAAAGAAGGCGACATCAGTCCATCGATGGCGATTGTTTTGAGCCAATTGTTTCATTACAACCTGAATCCGTCCATAAAAAACCTGTATTACAAAGCCAAAGGTTATGAATTGTTGAGCTTGTATTTCAACCGAACCGAAGACCCCAATGCGGAACAATGTCCGTTTTTGATTGACGAAGAAAACGTGTTGAAAATCAAAAAAGCCAAGGAAATAATTTTGGAAAATATGGCTGAACCGCCAAGCTTACAAGAATTAGCAGACGAAGTAGGACTAACTTTGAAGAAACTTAAAATGGGTTTCAAACAAATTTACGGCGACACCGTTTATGGTTTTCTTTTCGACTACAAAATGGATTCTGCCCGAAAATTATTGGACAGCGGTTCGTATAACGTGAACGAAGTGGGCTTGAAAATTGGTTACAGCACCGGAAGTCATTTTATTGCGGCTTTCAAAAAGAAATTTGGCACCACTCCAAAGAAATATTTGATGTCCATCAATCCGAATATGTAATTTTGATTAATGGATTAATCAATTTCCTATATTCAACAATCAATAAAAAATAGCAAATCCACAATTTACAAAAAGTAAGTTTGATTACTTTTATCAAAAAATTAAAACCATATTATGAAAGGTGTATTATTAGTCAACCTCGGTTCGCCGGAAAGTCCAACCCCAAAAGACGTGAAACCGTATTTAGACGAATTTTTGATGGACAAATACGTGATTGACGTTCCATTTTTGTTGCGTGCCTTCTTGGTTCGCGGCATCATTTTGAGAAAAAGACCCGAAAAATCGGCGGAGGCTTACGCCAAAATCTGGTGGGACGAAGGTTCGCCGCTTGTGGTTCTTTCCAAAAGAATGTTCGAAAAAGTAAAACCTCAAGTTGGCGTTCCAATGGCATTGTCGATGCGATATGGCAACCCCAACATTTACTCTGGACTAAAAGAATTAGCCGACAAAGGCGTTACCGAAGTGTTGCTTTTTCCTTTGTATCCGCATCACGCGATGTCGTCAACGGTTACAGTTCTAGAAAAAGCGGAAGAAATTAGAAAAGAGCATTTCCCGAACATGAAATTGGCTTCGGTCCCTGCTTTTTACAACAAACCCGATTACATCAAAAACCTGTCGGATTCTATCCAAAAACATTTGGAAGGCTATGATTATGACCATCTTTTGTTCTCCTACCA
>JAGNPF010000363.1 GCA_017989775.1 Flavobacterium sp. | reverse complement strand
CCACCTTCCATAATTTCGTTCCAACCCGTAGTTTTTCGATTGTATTTTTCTACGATTTTTTCGACACGTTTAAAGAAATAATTCTGGAGTTGGAATGGATCTGTAAAACCTTCTTTTTCCATCAAAGCTTTGCATTTTGGACATTGTTTCCAAGTGGACGTATTTACTTCGTCGCCTGCAACATGAATGTAATCGAAAGGAAACATTCCTGTAAGTTCTTTTATGATCGAATCCAAAATTCCGTAATTTTCTTCTCGACCAACGCACCAAACATTTTTCACTTCTCCTTGCACACTTTTTGTTTCTTCGGATGTGACACAACCAATTTCAGGGTAACTTGCGGTTACTGCGCGGGAATGTCCCGGAATTTCAATTTCCGGCATAATATCGACTCCACGAGCTGCAGCATAAGCCACAACTTCTTTGATGTCGTTTTGAGTATAATAGCCTCCGTAACGTTTATTTCCAGAACCATAAGATGGCAATAATACTTCTCCGGGACCTCTCCAAGCGCCTTTTAAGGTTAAATCGGGCATTGATTTTATTTCAACTCTCCAGCCATTGTCATCGGTTAGATGCCAGTGGAAAACATTCATTTTATGGGCTGCCAACCAATCGATATAATTTTTGACCGTCTCTTTATCGAAAAATTGTCTGGAAACATCGAGCATCATTCCGCGCCATTCAAAACGGGGATAATCTTCTATTTTTACGAATGGAATTGTTCCTTTTTTGACCTCTTTTGCAGAACAAATTTGCAACAAAGTTTGAAAACCATTCAGGACTCCTTTTAGTGATTTTCCTTTTACAACAATACAATTTTTGGTAACGCTCAATTTATAGCCATCATTTGGAAGATTCATTTTTTCATCTGCCAAAAAAAGTATTGCATTTTTTTTTCGTTTATTTCCAATAGTAATTGTTGGCGCAATCCCTGTGTTTTTATAAAAACCACTTCCTATATATTCTGCACTTTTTTCTAGTTTTTTGTCGACAACAATCTGTATCGATGAAGGAATTACAAATACTTTTTCCTTCTGTTTTATTTTTACAGGATTTGGAATTATATCCAGTTTTTGTGCATTTAACACATTCAAAGTGCTAAATAATACGGCTATAATTAGAACAATTTTTTTCATTTTGATTGTCTTTTTTTGATAAACCACATTCCGATATAGACAAATGAAGCGTTCATTATCAGTAATTCATAGCTAAATTGATAACCGTTAAACCATTCCACCGAGTTTTTATCCAAAATGTAGCATAGTATTGGTGCCGCAATGGCGATGTAGGGAATATATTTGTCCTTTATTTTGCTTTTGTTCAAAATCCCAAAAGCAAACATGCCTAGAATTGGACCGTAAGTGTAACTGGCAAGAATGTAAACGGCATCAACAACGCTGGTTTTATTTAAGGCTTCAAATATTAAAATAACAATACCCATTACAACAGTCATTGCAACGTGAGTCGCCATTCGGATGCGTTTTACTCCGGCTTCTCCATTTTTGCGAGTGGCACCAAGAATATCAATTGTGAAAGAAGTAGTCAAGGCTGTAAGTGCGGAACCTGCTGCAGAATAAGCTGCCGAAATCAACCCTACTATGAATAGAATTCCGACAATCATTGGAAAATAACCTCCCGTGGCAATTTTAGGAAACAATTGATCGCTTTTTTCGACAGTGATTCCATTGAGGTCGGCAAAAGTATAACTCAAAACACCAAGCATAAGGAAAAGCACAATGATGAAAAATTGTGATATAACACTGATGACCATATTTTTTTGAGAATCTTTAGAGTTTTTACAACTCAAATTTCGTTGCATCATGTCTTGGTCAAGACCTGTCATGGCAATCATAACAAAAACACCGGCCAAAAATTGTTTGAAGAAAAATCGTTTGTCATTCACATCATTAAAGAAAAACATTTGCGAATATTTGTGATTAAATATTGACGAAACCATCGTTACAGGAGTGTAATTCAGGCTGCTTGCCAAGAAATAAATGCAAAGTGCCAATGACACGATTAAGCAAACCGACTTCAAGGTATCTGTCCAAATCAGTGTTTTTACTCCTCCTTGAAAAGTGTATAGCCAAACCAGTCCTATCGTAAAAACAACATTGAAAATGAAATGAATATGCAATGGTTCGAAAACCAATAATTGCAATACCACACAAACTAAAAACAATCGTACGGAAGCTCCTAACATTTTAGAAATAAAGAAAAACCATGCGCCTGTTTTATAAGAGGACATTCCAAATCTATTTTCTAAATATTCATATATGGATACGACATTCATTCTATAAAAAAGTGGGACTAAAACAAATGCAATCGTAAATTGTCCTACCACGAATCCCAGATTCATTTGTAGATATGAAAAACTTTTTTCGGCAACCATTCCTGGAACAGAAATAAAAGTTATTCCTGATATACTGGAGCTTATCATAGCAAAAGCCACTACATACCAAGAGGATTGACGGTTGCCAACGAAAAACCCTGCATTATCAACTTTGCGAGAGGAGATATAGGAAATGGAGTAAATAACAATAAAGTAAACTGCTATAACGACTAAAACGATGTATGGATTCATTTTCTATTTTGATTTTATTGTTTGATTATTTTAAAACTTTCGCTAGTTCCATCTTCTGAACTAATTTTTACAAAATAAATTCCATTAGTCATATTCATTGGAGTTACAGTTATTTTTGAATTTAATATG
>JAGNPF010000364.1 GCA_017989775.1 Flavobacterium sp. | reverse complement strand
GAATGATAATTATTAAGTACCTTGAAATCAGCAATTACTTAAAACTTTGCAATCTAAATTTCGAGACTATTCCAATTTCCTCTATCTTTGCCTTATGCAGTTTTCAGAAATTTTAGGGCAGGAACACATCAAAAACCACTTGACACGAAGTGCCGATTTAGGCAGAATTCCCCACGCCCAATTGTTTGTCGGACCAGAAGGAAGTGGCACTTTGCCAATGTCCATCGCTTATGCACAATACATTTTGTGCAACAATCAAAACGGAGAGAATTCGGGTGCCAACGAGAGCTGCAACCTTAAATTCCAAAAAATTTCGCATCCCGATTTGCATTTCGTCTATCCAACGGTAAGCACCGAAGACGTGAAAACAAAACCAAAAAGCATTGATTTCATTGCCGATTGGAGACAATTTGTTGCCCAAAATCCTTACGGAGGTTTGTTCGATTGGTATTCGGTTTTGGGCGTTCAAAACAAACAAGGCGAAATCCGGGTGGACGATGCACAGGAAATCCTGAAATCACTTTCCTTGAAATCCTACGAAGGCGGTTATAAAATAATGATTGTTTGGATGGCCGACAAAATGAATACGGCAGCTTCCAACAAATTGTTGAAATTACTGGAAGAACCGCCAGAAAAAACCATTTTCATCCTGATTTCCGAAAACGAGGAAGACATCATTCAAACGATACGTTCCCGTTGCCAAGTTTTGAATTTCATTGGATTGAGCGAAAAAGTCATTGCCGACGCCTTGATTTCATCCGAAAATATCGACCCAAAACTGGCCACAAAAATCGCCCATCAAGCACAAGGAAATTACAACAAGGCCTTGCATTTGCTCAAAGACGACAACGATGAATTCCCGTTCGAACAATGGTTCGTGGTTTGGGTTCGTGCGGCTTTCAAGGCCAAGGGAAACCCGGCCGTAATCGCCGATTTGATCCAATGGAGCGAACAAATTGCCGCTTTGGGAAGAGAAACCCAAAAGAAATTCCTGCAGTTTTGCATCGATATTTTCCGCCAGGCGTTGTTGCACAATTATGAAACGCCGAGTTTGGTTTATATGGAACCCACTGTCGAGAATTTCACGATAGCGAAATTTGCGCCTTTCGTCAACGGCAACAACATTCACGAAATATTCCAGGAATTGTCGGATGCGATTTACCACATAGAGCGCAACGGAAACGCCAAAATTATTTTGACCGATTTGTCCATCAAATTGACTCGTTTAATACACAAAAAATAAGAATATGAACAATGCTGCATCCATTTTGCTTTTGGTTTTTTTGGCCCTTACTTTTATACAATCGGCTTATGAAAAACTCTTTTATTGGCAAGAAAACGTCGATTGGCTGAAAGAACATTTTGCCAAAACCCGACTCAAGAACTTGGTCAATCCATCACTGGTTCTTTTGGTTCTTTTTGAATTGATTTCAGGCGTTTTGTGCATCGTGGGCATTATTGAATTGATTGTAAACAACGGCAGGACTTTTGGTTTCTACGGTGCCATTTTTTCGAGTATTACCTTGTTGATGATGCTCTTCGGACAACGATTGGCCAAAGATTATGACGGTGCCAGAACCATCGTCATTTACTTTATTCCTGCCGTGATGGCCGTGTATTGGTTGAATTAGAAAAAATCAATTTCAATGGCAATTTCAATGGCAAAAAAGAAACGATAAAACTTTGCGCCTTTGTGTCTTGGCGGTGAAAAAACTTTATAAAAAATAAACTAATGGCTCCTAAACATCCCTCCGAATCCTTGACCATTCTAACCGACATGGTTTTACCCAGCGAAACCAACGCTTTGCACAATCTTTTTGGTGGCGAATTGTTGGCTCGAATGGATCGCGCGGCCAGTATTTCGGCAGGAAGACATTCGCGCAGAATTGCCGTAACGGTTTCGGTAAATCACGTGGCTTTCAACAAGGCCATTCCGCTGGGAAGTGTTGTTATTGTTGAAGCAAAAGTCTCGAGAGCTTTCAAAACTTCGATGGAAATTTACATTGATGTTTGGATTGAAGAACGAGAATCTGGCGAAAGAATCAAGTCTAACGAAGCTATATACACTTTCGTCGCAGTTGATGAAACCGGAAAACCCGTTGAAGTTCCAGAATTAATTCCCGAAACCAAACTGGAACAACATCGTTATGAAGATGCTTTGAGAAGAAAGCAATTGAGCCTCGTCTTGGCCGGAAAATTGAGTCCCCACGATGCAACGGAATTGAAAGCGTTGTTTGTTTAAAAACCTTCAAATTAAATCACGGTTTAATTTAAAATAGAATCTAACATATTTTATGTATTTTTGATAATACATTTTCACTAAAATGAACCTAATAGAAAGACTAAATAAAGATATTTTAATTTTATGCAAAACGCATAAGGTCAAATCTTTGTATGCTTTTGGGTCTGTTTTAACGGATAAATTTAACGCTGAAAGTGATGTCGATTTAATTGTCGATTTTGAACCCATAGACGTTTTGGAATATGGAGACAATTATTATGATCTTAAATTTTCTCTTGAAAATATTCTAAAAAGAAACGTTGATTTATTGGAAGAAAAAGCCATCAAAAACCCCTATTTTAGAAAAACCATAAATCAAAATAAAAAATTGATTTATGGATAATACTATCAAAACTTGGCTATACGATATTTTGAGTTCTATAAACGAAATTGGAAGCTACTTTGTGGATACACCCAAATTATTTGAAGTATATA
>JAGNPF010000048.1 GCA_017989775.1 Flavobacterium sp. | reverse complement strand
TTATGCAAGGCAAAAGTTCTAAAATAAAAGGACTTGTGTTTGACAACCCAAATTCGAGCACGGTACGTTACATGAAAAGCTTGTCAGGAATAGAATCAATTCCGGAAAAAGGGGTATATTCGTTTAAAACCAATGAGGAGGTAATCAAGTTTGTTGCGCAGAATGAAGGAATGGTTGGTGTTTTGGGATTGAATTGGTTGACGCAACCCATGCCGGATATGCAGCAATTTGTTGACCAAGTGAATGTTTTGAGCGTCAAGGGACTTGCAGGCCAGAAGTATTATGAACCAAGCCAGAACAATATAGCCGAAGGCAAATATCCTTTGGCACGTGATTTGTACATCATAAATGGTCAAGGGTATTCCGGATTGGGAATGGGTTTTGCCTCATTCGTTGCCGGTGACATCGGACAAAGAATTGTTTTAAAATCAGGATTGTTGCCCGCAAAAGTTCCAGGAAGAAAAATTAATATTAGAAATGAAATTAGTAATGATAAATAATAAAAATAATATAATCTCGATGAATAAGTTTAAAATTTTTAGTCTTGCTTTTCTAGCTTCGGTGTCTTTTGGTAATGCACAGGATATAGCCCAAGTGAAAAAAGCGATTGATGCCGAACAGTATGAAAATGCAAAATCGATGTTGAAGTCGATTCTTAAAACTAGTCCAATCAATGGTAGAGCCAACTTTATGTTGGGGAATGTTTATCTTATACAAACAGAAACGGATTCTGCCAAAATTGCGTACCAAAAAGGATTGGCAGGAACCGATGGAGCCAGACTCAATTATATTGGTTTGGGCGTAATAGATTTAGACAACGGTGATGCAGTTGCTGCCGAGGCTAATTTTGCATTGGCTTTGAAAGATACCAAAAAGAAAGACGTGGAGGAATTGATTGCCATTGGTAGAGCCTATACCTATTCTACCAAGCCAAATTTCAAAAAAGCAATCGAAGTTTTGAACAAGGCAAAAGCCATAAATCCAAATGATGCAAATGTCCAATTGGCGCTTGGAGACGCCTATGATAGAGACAAAAATCAAAACGATGCTTATGTGGCTTATAGAAATGCGTTCCAAATCGATCCTACTCTTTTAAGAGCCAAAATGCAATTGGGCGTTTTGTTGAAAGGAGCCAAATCCTATGACGAGGCCATAAAATCTTTCAATGAAGTAATCGCCATCAATCCAAGTTATGGACCTGTTTACAGGGAGTTGGCCGAAACATATTACAAATGGGGAAGAAACAAACCTTCCAAGTCTGAGGAATACATGCAAACGGCTATCAAGTATTATGAAAAATACTTGAGTCTTACCGATCATTCGTTGGATTCCAGAATGAGATATGCCGACTTTCTTGTGCTTGTGAAAGATTATAAAGCTCTTGAAGTAGAAGCCAACAAAATGATCGAAATGGACAAGGTGAATCCTAGAATCTTTCGTTATTTGGGGTATTCTGCTTATGAAAATGGAAATGCAGATCTGGCAATCAAATCATTGGAAAGTTATATCGGCAATCCAAAAAACAAAATCATAGCAAAAGATTATTTTTATTTGGGTGCTGCCAAATTCAAAAAAGGATTGGCTGCTGATGAATTGTCAGTTGATCCTGTGTTGTATGAGTCCGGTATTGCCGACCTTAAAAAAGCCATCGAAATAGATTCTTTGATTATTGAAGACTTGAACGAATTAGGAAAAAAAATGTTTACTTTAAAATTGTACCAAGAAGCAGCGACCATATTTGAATTTGGAACGACAAATTCTGAATACAAAAATTATACGGAAGACAATCTGTATTATGGATTGTCTTTGTTTGCTGCCAACAACAAAAAAGGAGTAACTCCTGACCCAGTAGCTTTGCAAAAAGCAGATTTGGCTTTTGAAAGAGTCGTAGTGGCTTCTCCAAATTATTTAGATGGTTATTTTTACAGAGGAAGAACCAATAGTTTGATGGAAAATGATGCGATGACCATAAAATATTTTGAGGAATATGTGGCCAAAGTTGCTGAAAAAGGATCAGAAGAAATGGCTAAACCTTCAGTTTTAAAGAAAGTTATTGAATCCTACAATACTATTGCGGCAAGTTACGCCAATACAGATAAAGCAAAGGCAATCGAGTATTTTAACAAAACACTTACTTTGGATCCAACCAACAATTATGCAACGGAATCTTTGAAGTTGTTGAAATAATTGGTTCTGGTGAAATTTAAAAGCCGACAGTTTTAAAAAAGCTGTCGGTTTTTTTGTGGAATCTAGTCAAGTTTTAAATTCACTATCTTTGCACTCTTAAATTATTGAAATGCTATCAAAAGAAATACAATTAGAAGTTAATAAAGGCGCAATGCTTCCCTTGATGGAAGAATTTTACACCATTCAAGGCGAAGGATTCCATACCGGAACAGCCGCTTATTTTATACGAATTGGTGGTTGCGATGTGGGCTGCCATTGGTGTGATGTCAAGGAAAGTTGGAACGCCGAATTGCATCCGCCAACAAGTACAGATTTGATTGTTGCCAATGCCAGCAAATATGCCGACACCGTTGTGGTTACTGGAGGCGAACCTTTGACTTGGGATATGACATTGTTGACTCAAAAATTAAAGGAAAATAATCGAAAAGTACACATTGAAACTTCCGGCGCTTATGAACTCTCTGGAACTTGGGACTGGATTTGTCTTTCGCCCAAGAAAAATAAATTGCCTACCCAAACCGTTTATGACAATGCCGATGAACTAAAAGTGATTATTCACAACAAACACGATTTCATCTTTGCCGAGGAACAAGCCGAAAAAGTAAACAAAAATGCAATCCTGTTTCTCCAACCCGAATGGAGCAAAAAAGAAGAAATGACACCGCTTATTGTCGATTACGTAATGAATAATCCCAAATGGCGCGTATCTTTACAAACACATAAATACTTGAATATACCATAAATAATTGTACCTTCACGTTGAAAATTCTTAAAAAAACAACAAACAAAATGAAAAAAGTATTTCAATCTATTGCATTCTTATTAATAGTTCAAATTGGTATGGCTCAAGGAGCTGATTTTAAGGCAGATGTTTTGAAATTGATTTCCATTAGTGGTGCAGATGCACAAATGAAAGTTGTAAAACCTCAAATTTTGAACATGATACCTGAAGCTAATAGAGAAAGTTTTTCAAAAGAATTTGACGCTTCTTTACCAAGTTTACACAATAAGATGGCCGATGTTTATATGCAAATTTATACACCCGAAGACGTGAAAGCAATGATTGCATTTTATGAAAGTCCTGTAGGGAAAAAAATGAATGAAAAAGCGGGTGAACTTGGACAAAAATCTTTGAAGGTCGGGCAAGAATGGGGTATGGAATTGCAAGCCTTAATGGCTAAATACAAAGGTAATATTTCTTCGCAAGACACTATTAATGATTCAGATGATACTGTTTATAATACGGCTGGAATTGAAGTCAAACCCGAATTTCCAGGTGGAGTGGATGAGTTTTATAAATTTATTGGAAAAAATTACAATACTCCAAAATCTGCTGGTTTAAAAGGAAAAATCTATGTGACCTTTGTAATTGAAAAAGATGGAAGTTTAACAGATATAAAAGTTTTGAGGGATATTGGTTATGGAACAGGAAAAGAAGCAATTCGAGTTTTGAAATTATCTCCAAAATGGTTGCCGGGAGAACAAGGCGGAAAAAAAGTAAGATGTACATATAGTTTGCCAATCTCAATAGAGTCTAAATAATAATTTTCCCAAACATTGTTTGGGATTTTTTATATTTACAAAAAATCAATTTCAAATGAAATCCCAATTCCTTCTAGATAAAAGCATCACTTTTTTAAATCACGGTTCTTTTGGCGCTTGTCCAAAACCGATTTTTGAAGAATACCAACGGTTACAATTGGAATTGGAAAACGAACCCGTTTATTTCATTCTAAAAAGACAGGCGGAATATTTGAAAGTTGCCAAAGAAAGATTGGCAAAATACATTGGTTGCAATACCAATGATTTCTTTTTCACGCCCAATCCCACTTTTGCCGTCAACACGATTATGCGCAGTTTGGATTTGAAAGAAGGCGATGAAATTCTCTCGACCAATCATGAATATGGCGCAATGGACAGAACCTGGAATTTCTATTGCAAAAAATCGAGAGCCAAATACATTCGCCAAAACATATCACTTCCGGTAGTTTCCAAAGAACAAATTTTGGAAGAATTCTGGAGCGGATACTCTTCAAAAACCAAAATTATTTTCCTGAACCAAATTTCAAGTGCCACGGCATTGATTTTTCCAGTAAAAGAAATTTGTGACAAAGCTCGTGAATTGGGATTGATTACCATTATTGACGGCGCGCACGTTACGGGTCAAATGTATTTGGATATTACGGAATTGAACCCAGATTTTTATACCGGAACGCTGCACAAATGGATGTTGGCACCCAAAGGGAGTTCTTTTTTGTATGTAAAAAAGAGTTTTCAGGAAATGCTCGATCCGTTGGTGGTAGGCTGGGGTTACGAAAGCGTTGCTCCTGGCGAAAGCCAATTTTTGGATTATCAGGAATTTCAAGGCACAAGAGAGATTTCGGCTTTCTTGTGTACACCAAAAGTGATTGATTTTCTCGAAGAAAATGATTGGAAAACCAAAGCAAAGGAATGCAGAAATATCGTTCTGGACAATTACCAACGTTTTTGCGATTTGCTCAACACGAAACCTATTTGCCCAATCACGGAAGATTTTTTGGTTCAAATGGCAAGCGTTCCCATAAAAACTTCAAATCCTGTGGCATTGAAAGAATTGCTTTTTAATAAATATAAAATCGAAATTCCCGTTATGCCCCTGAATGGCAATTATTTTATACGTTATTCCATAAATGCCTATAATTCGCAGGAAGATTTAGATATTTTGTATAAAGCTTTGGAGGATATAATTGCGACTACAGATTTGATTGAAGTTTAGTCTTCAATCTTTTTTCTATATTCTCTGTTCTCTTTCTATATTTCTAAACAAAAAGCCTCGCCAAATAATCAAAATGCTCTCCTTCCAAAATCAATTCGCATTGCAACCCATTGGCGAAAGCCGCATTTTGCAAAGTGTTGTAATCAAGATATAGCCACGGAAAAGGGTCTTCCGTTTCATTTTTATAGGAAACCGTAAAGGTTAATTCGCCGTAATAACCATTAGCTGGGATTTCATACGCGCCATCTTCATCTTGGTCAAACATATAAATGATGTCCGAGGAATCAATAAGAATCTGTCCGTTTGGATGAAGCAGACTTTTTAGTTTATTTAAAAAGTTTGGGGTTTCTTTTAGTGTTCCAAAAATTCCCGTACCATTCATTAGCAGTAAAATGGTGTCGAATTTTTCGTTTTCCAAAGTCATTATGTCTTGCACTTTGGCGTTTTTCAAACCACGAAGTCCACAAGCTTGAATGGCATTGGGTGAAATATCAATCGAAGTTACCTCAAGATTACGGTCGTTTTGTAAAGTCAAACTGTGGCTTCCGGCTCCACAGCCGACGTCCAAAATCTTTCCTTTGGCCAATTGAAGCGCTTTTTGTTCCAATTTCGGCATTTCGTCATAAGTTCGAAAAAGATAGGCAACACTCATTTCATCGGCTTCGGAAATGGAAGTTTCGGTAATTAAATCCTCGGGAGAATTATTGGTTTGAAAATCGAGTATGGCTTTTCCGAAAAGGTCTTTCATAGTCATTGCGAGGAACGAAGCAATCGCATCCAGTTTTTAGTTATTAATGAAGAAGTTGTTTACTTTTGCGATTCCATCTTTAAATTGAAAACTTGAAGCCAGCTTTAAACGAAATAGGAAAACTTGCCAAAGATAAGCATATCGAAAACAAAAAGTATTTCGACAAGCTGAAAAAAAAGCAACCCAAGAATTTGGATTACATAATGCAGGAATTGCACGATGCCGAATTCAAGAAAACCGATTGTTTGCAATGTGCCAATTGTTGCAAAACCACGGGGCCATTATTCACTTCTGCCGATATTGAACGTATTTCGAAACATTTGCGTCAAAAACCACAGCAATTTATTGACCAATATTTGCGCATTGACGAAGACAAGGATTATGTGCTGCAAACTGTGCCTTGTACTTTTTTGGACAGCGACAACGCTTGTTTTATTTATGATGTCCGTCCAAAAGCCTGTCGCGAATTTCCACATACCGACAGAAAGAAGTTTCAGCAGATTTCGGATTTGACATTGAAGAACGTGGCAATTTGTCCAGCAGCTTTCAATATTGTCGAAGAAATGAAGAAAAAAATGCCTTTGTAATACATTTGAAGAATCAAATTTTGTTAATTTTCACCAATTGATAATTACGAATTAGTCTTTAAACTGTACTTTTGGCATAAGAGAAGCAAATCCATACCAAATTGAATTTAGAATATTTCATAGCCAAACGACTCATTACTGCCAAACATTTCAAGAGCAGCATATCCGCACCCATCATAAAAATTGCCATTTCCGCCATTGCCATCGGAATGGTCATGATGATTGTGTCGGTAGCCACCGGAATTGGACTGCAACAAAAAATTAGGGACAAAGTTTCCGCTTTCAACGGACACGTGATTATTTCCAACTACGACAACAATCAATCCGAAGTAACTTTGGTTCCTATTTCCAAAAAACAGAATTTTTATCCAAAATTCAATTCCGTTCCCGAAGTTACCCATATTCAGGCCATAGCCAGCAAGGCAGGAATCATCAGAACCGAAACCGCTTTCGAGGGAATCATCCTCAAAGGAGTCGGAACCGATTACCAATGGAATAATATAAAGGAGTACATCGTTTCCGGCAGATTGCCCGATTTTTCAAAAGGTCTCAATAATGAAGTCGTGATTTCCCGGTTTTTGGCCAACAGGCTAAACCTGAAAGTTGGCGACTCTTTCAACACTTTTTTCATTAAAGAAGATCAAAATCAATTGCCCAATAGTCGAAGATTCAAAATCACGGGACTTTTCGATTCGGGATTCCAGGAATTCGACGCTACCTATATAATAGGAGACATCCGCCACATTCAACGAATGAACAAATGGAAACCAGATGAAGTCGGGGCATTCGAAGTTTTTGTCAATGATTTCAATAATATCGAGGCAATAGGCGAAAAAGTCTATGAACAAACCACCTCCACGCAAGACACCCAAACCATCGTGGAGAAATACAGTTACATTTTCGAGTGGCTCAAACTCTTCGATTTCAATATCGTAATCATATTGGGAGTAATGATTCTTGTGGCCACCATCAATATGGTTGTGGCGTTATTGGTACTCATTCTCGAACGCACCCAAATGATAGGGATACTAAAAGCGCTAGGGGCGAGCAACTGGTCAGTCCGAAAAACATTTCTCTACAACGCCCTTTATCTTATAGTAAGAGGATTGTTTTGGGGCAACCTAATCGGAATTTCGTTATTGTTAATCCAACAGTATTTTGGAATCATCCAACTCAACCCCGAGAATTATTATGTCAACCAAGCACCAGTGTATCTTAATTGGGGATATATCCTGTTGTTGAATTTGCTCACGGTTACCGTTTGTTTCCTGGTGCTGTTGATTCCTTCCTATATAATAACCAAAATATCTCCGGTCAAAGCCATCCGTTTCGATTAGTTTTTTTCAGGAGCTCTTTCCTGCTGTCCGCTATATCTCTTGCGCCGAACGCCGGCACAAGAGGATGTCGCTACCATCAGGGCTAGGGCATTCGTCTTTGCAATGACATTTCTCTTATATATATGTACAAAGATGTTTGGTGATACTATTAAGAGAAGCGGATTTTGGTTTGATAATCTGCGTGAATCCGTAAAATCAGTATTCAGCAAACTATTTGCGCGCATAAAATCCTTAAAAAATCGTTGCTTTCGCTTTGTTGAATGAGTGTAAATTCGTGATGGAATCTGTCTCGAGTGCGCCCAAACGCTATCCGAATCCCCAAAACGTCCTGTTGAATTCGCAACCTCGCAAAAACTTTGGTTTGTAAAACACGACAAACCAGATATTTAAAAAATACTTTCAAAAAAGATTGAGAAAGCCATTGTTTAATCGAAAACACTCACTACTTTTGCACCCGCAACAACGCAGAAGTTCATAGAAATCCTGGCAAACCGACAAGAATTGAAGTTGAAAATTTATTTTCAAAAAAGGTTCAAAAAAGTTTGCGAGATTCGAAAACGGATGTTACATTTGCACCCCGCAATTGAGCGACGTTCCTTGAAAAGATGGCGAGAAAAAGAAGAAAACAGCGAAAAGAAATTTTCGAAAAAAAAACTTCAAAAAAAGCTTGCCGGATTAAAAAAGAGTTGCTACTTTTGCACCCGCTAATCGAAAGAAAAGCACACGAGTAAAGACGGCGATTTATCGTCTCTGGCTTGAAAAAAAGTAAGACACGTTCCTAGAC
>JAGNPF010000362.1 GCA_017989775.1 Flavobacterium sp. | reverse complement strand
GTACAAGGAACACGGAGGTTGTCCATCGGGTGGCGTGGTCGTGAAAATAGGGTACATCAGGGGAAAACAATGCATTGTTGTGGCCAATGATGCCACCGTGAAAGCGGGAGCCTGGTTTCCGATTACAGCAAAGAAAAACCTGAGAGCGCAAGAAATTGCGATGGAAAATCGGATTCCAATCATCTATTTGGTCGATTCTGCCGGGGTTTATTTGCCTTTGCAGGACGAAATTTTCCCGGACAAGGAACATTTTGGACGCATCTTCCGAAACAATGCCTTGATGAGCAGCATGGGCATTACCCAAATTTCGGCCGTCATGGGAAGTTGTGTGGCCGGAGGTGCCTATCTTCCCATCATGAGCGACGAAGCATTGATTGTGGACAAAACGGGAAGCATTTTCTTGGCGGGAAGTTATTTGGTCAAGGCGGCCATTGGCGAAAACATCGACAACGAAACCCTGGGCGGAGCCACGACCCATTGCGAAATTTCGGGAGTGACCGATTACAAGGCCAAAGACGACAAAGACGCTTTGGACAAAATAAAAAACATCGTCGATAAAATTGGCGATTACGACAAGGCTGGATTTAGCCGAATCAAGGCCGAAAAACCCGCTTTGGAAGAAAAAGACATCTACGGTATTGTACCAAAAGCCAGAAATGAACCCTACGACATGATGGAAATCATCAGCCGATTGGTGGATAATTCCGAATTCGAGGCCTACAAGGACGGTTACGGACAAACCCTCATCACGGGTTATGCCCGAATTGACGGTTGGGCGGTGGGAATTGTGGCCAACCAACGCAAGGTGGTCAAAACCAAGACTGGCGAAATGCAGTTTGGCGGTGTCATCTACTCCGATTCGGCAGACAAAGCCACCCGTTTTATTGCCAATTGCAACCAAAAGAAAATTCCGTTGGTGTTCCTGCAGGACGTTACCGGATTCATGGTGGGTTCCAAGTCGGAACAGGGCGGCATCATAAAAGACGGAGCCAAAATGGTGAATGCCGTTTCGAATTCGGTGGTACCCAAATTTACCATCATCGTTGGAAACTCGTATGGTGCCGGAAATTATGCGATGTGCGGAAAAGCGTATGACCCGAGACTAATCGTGGCCTGGCCCAGCGCAGAGCTCGCCGTTATGGGCGGAACCCAAGCCGCCAAAGTTTTGGCACAAATTGAAGCTTCGTCGCTGAAAGCCAAAGGAGAAATCGTGAACGAGGAAAAAGAAAAAGAACTGTTCGACAAAATAAAAGCGAGATACGACGAACAGGTTTCGCCTTATTATTCGGCTTCGAGACTTTGGACGGATGCCATCATCGATCCCTTGGAAACCAGAAATTGGATTTCGATGGGAATTGAAGCGGCCAACCACTCGCCCATTGAAAAGAAATTCAATTTGGGCGTGATCCAGGTTTAGATTTTGGCTTTCACATATTTCAACACTTTTTTCACGTTTATTACGTTAAAAATTAGCAACTTAGTGTATCACTTTTAAAACTAATGATTATGAACAACGTAAAAAGCTTGAATAAATGGGCCAATGCGCACACTTATTTCCCTGTAGATTTGCTTCGAACGGCACTTGGTGTTTTCTTGTTCTGGAAAGGTGTCACTTTTATTACCAACATCCAATACTTGGTCGATTTACTATCTCCCATTGACAAAGCCGACAGCGGAATGTTTGGCATGTTTGTCGTTCATTATATTGCTTCGGCACATTTTCTTGGAGGCATCCTGATTTTTTTCGGATTGCTCACCCGATGGTCGCTCATTGTACAATTACCGATTTTAATTGGAGCCGTGATCATTAATTTTATGGGAGAAATGCATTCCCAAAACTTGCTGTTGTCCTTGATTACCTTGATCATTTGCATCGCTTTCATCCTCTACGGAAGCGGCAAACATTCGGCAGATTATTTTAAAATGCAGGAATAAATAAATCCCTGACCAAAAAACAATTGCCAAAAAACCTTTCAGAGTTTAAAATTCTGAAAGGGTTTTTGGTGTTTGTTCTTCCTATTCTAGGAATCAAGACAGACAGTATTTATTTGATGCTGAAATCGAATTATTATTCATCGTCTTCTTTTGTATAGCCTTCATAATAATAGGATTGTTCAATTCCTTTAAAAATAATTTCTCTATTATTAATATCGCTTGTTAAGTTCTCTTTCAATAAAGTTCTTAGCTCCAAGTCGTTAATTGGGCTTCTTTCCATTGATTGCAAATAAAGTGTTTTGTCCACGAATTGCCAATTAACAACTCTACAAAGTCTATTTTTTAGAATCATATCCAACCAAATTCGCATAGATCTTCCATTACCCTCAAGAAATGGATGAGCAATATTCATTTCTACATATTTGGCAATAATTTCTTCAAAATTATTCTCGGTCATTTGTTCTATTTTGACCAAAATTTCATCTAAATACATTGCGTTTGCAAATCTAAAACCTCCCTTTGAAATATTCATTTTGCGTATCTCTCCAGCAAAATCATATAATCCACCAAATAAGTAATTGTGAATTTGCTGTAAACCTTTGGTTGTACCAACTTCTATTTTATCAATATCATTCGATTCAAACATGCGATAAGCATTTTCTAAACTGTTTTTATCAATGTTTTTCATATAGATTGCAATCTTTATATTTTACTTATGCAAAAATACTTTAAATGGTTGGCATATCATAACAGGAAATAGGGTACGAGGGAGACTCTCGCACTGGCGGGGTTTCATTG
>JAGNPF010000047.1 GCA_017989775.1 Flavobacterium sp. | reverse complement strand
ATTTAGCACTTCCCCTTTTCCAAAGCGTTCGTGCATCACGATATTTCCGGCAACCAACTTATTGTCAAACAAATTGGCTCCTCCTGAGGAAGAATTGCTCGAAACGGGTTTCAGTTTTCGAATATTGATGTCAGGTTTCGGTTCGTTGTTGGTAACATGACTTGGTGGTGTTCCTGCAATGGGTTTTGCCAATCGCAACTTGGATTTGTCCACATCGCCAAAAATATCATTGTCAATCATGGGTTTGTAGCGATAATTGCTTTCCGCAGGAGTCAAATATTCCAGATATTGTCCGTCGATTTCTTCGATAAAGCGCGAAGGCTCGCTGTCGGTCAGTTTTCCCCAACGGTAACGGGATTGTGAATACGTCAAATACGCTTGATGTTCGGCACGAGTCAAGGCGACATAAAACAATCGGCGTTCTTCTTCGAGTTCGCTTCGGGTACTCATACTCATCGCACTTGGGAACAAATCTTCTTCCATTCCCACCACAAAAACGTGTGGAAATTCCAAACCTTTAGCCAAATGTATCGTCATCAAGGCCACACGGTCTTCATCGCTGGTGTCTTTGTCCAAATCGGTTGCCAAAGCCACGTCTTCCATAAATTCGGATAACGCACCACGGGCACCGTCAATCTCTCTTTGACCTTCGGTGAAATCCTTGATACCGTTCAACAATTCCTCGATATTCTGGATTTTTGCCATTCCTTCCGGCGTGGCATCTTTCTTTAATTCCTGTACCAAACCCGTCTTTTTGGCCACGTGATCGGTGATGTAAAAAGCGTCCTGATTCTCGTTGATGACCTGAAAACTCTGGATCATCATCACGAAATCATTCAGTTTTTGTTTGGTTCCAGCGTTCAGTTTCAAATCGATTTTGTCAATATTCTGCATCACTTCAAAGATGGAACGCTTGTAATGATTGGCGGCAACGGTCAATTTCTCGATTGTGGTATCACCGATTCCTCTTGCCGGATAATTGATGACGCGTATCAAGGCTTCTTCATCTTTTGGATTGAGAACCAATCTCAAATAACACAAAACGTCCTTGATTTCTTTTCTTTGATAAAAAGACAAACCGCCGTAAATTCGATACGGAATATCCCTTTTTCTGAGCGCATCTTCCATCGCACGGGATTGCGCATTGGTACGATACAAAATGGCAAATTGCCCGTTCATCATTTGGTGCTGCATCTTCTGTTCGAAAATCGTGCTGGCCACAAAACGTCCTTCTTCGGCATCGGTCAAGCTGCGATGCACTTTTATTTTGGGACCAAAATCATTGGCTGTCCAAACCACTTTATCCAGCTTGGTTTTGTTCTTGTCGATAATCGTGTTGGCGGCTTCCACGATGTTTTTGGTCGAACGATAATTTTGTTCCAATCTAAAGGTTTTCACGCCATCATAATCTTTCTGGAAATTCAGGATATTGTTGATATTGGCACCTCGAAAAGCATAAATACTCTGGGCATCATCCCCTACCACGCAAATATTTTGGAACCGATCGGACAAGGCGCGAACAATCAAATACTGCGAATGGTTGGTATCTTGGTACTCATCGACCAAAATATAACGAAAACGGTCTTGGTATTTGGCCAAAACATCCGGAAAACGATTCAATAATTCATTGGTTTTCAATAACAAATCATCAAAATCCATCGCGCCAGCCTTGAAACAACGGTCGACATAATTTTGATAAATTTCACCCAAACGAGGTTTTTTGCTCATGGCATCCTGCTCCTGCAATTCGGGATTGTTGAAATAGGCTTTCACCGTGATTAAACTATTTTTGTAAGAGGAAATTCTACTCAAAACCTGTTTGGGTTTATAAACATCCCTGTCCAATTGCATTTCCTTGATGATGGCCGAAATGGCTCGAACAGAATCCTGGGAATCGTAAATGGTAAAATTCGAAGGATATCCCAATTTATCGGCTTCGGAACGCAGAATTCGGGCAAAAACCGAGTGAAAAGTTCCCATCCAAAGATTTTTGGCTTCGTTGGAACCCACGATATCGGAGATACGCTTTTTCATTTCGCGTGCCGCTTTGTTGGTAAAAGTCAATGACAAAATACTGAAAGCATCCACGCCTTGACTCATCAAATAAGCGATTCGAATGGTCAACACCCTTGTTTTTCCTGAGCCGGCACCAGCAATAATAATCATTGGCCCGTCTTTTTGAAGTACGGGTTCGCGTTGTGCTTCGTTGAGTTGATCGATGTATTTCTGCATAAAAATTTTCTGTTGAATGCAAAAATAAGGATTTAAGAATTAAAAAAAGAGTGGTTTTCTACAAGCTAATCGCTTTTAAAAAAAAGTTTAACACATATTCCACACCCGAGCGACTGCGAACTGACGAAGTAAATTTACACGAAGAGTAAACTGTAAAAATTCCACAAATTCATAAAACTGGTAAAATTCGTGATAATTCAATTTTAGTAATCAATAAAATTTGTGTTAATTCGTGCAATTCGTGTCTGAAAATTTTAATGCGAATACCTGCTTTTCTATTTATAAAAAACATCGTAAGCAAACCGAATCAAGGTACCGATGACAACCACCAAAAAGAAGATTCGGATGAATTTATTGCCTTTGTTTATGGCCAATTTGGCGCCAATCCAACCGCCAAAAGCATTGCTGAAAGCCATGGGGATCGCAACGGCCCAAATGATTTTACCTTTCAGCATGAACAGGCAAATCGAACCAAAATTGGTCGCGAGGTTGACCATTTTGGCATTGGCGGAAGCGTGCAAAAAATCAAAGCCCATCAAGGCAATGAAGGCCACGACCAAAAAACTTCCGGTTCCCGGCCCAATGAAACCGTCATAAAAACCCACCACAAAACTGATGAGTACAGCATAAAAAACCTGGGTTCGGGCAGAATGATTTTTCACTACCTGTTGACCAAAATTTTTCTGTGCATAAGTATAAATCACTAAAAGCGAAAGTACAACCAATAATAAGGGTTTCATAAAATCATTGCTCACATAAGTCAACAAGGTTGAACCCAAAAAAGCTGATGGAAAAGCCAAAACCATCATGATGGCGAGTAACTTCCAGTTCATGTCCACTTTTTTTAGGTATTGATAAGCGGCAAAAGAAGTGCCACTAAAAGCAGGCACTTTCAAGCTGCCAACCACGGTCGAAACGGGAAGATTAGGCAACAAAATCAATCCTACGGGAGTCTGGATTAATCCTCCTCCTCCAACGATGGCATCTATAAATCCTGCCACAAAAGCAGCTAAACAAAGCAAAATGATAATGTAGGATTCCATTTTTTGAAAAATTTCAGCAAATGTAAGACATAAGTTTATTGGTTTATTCGTTAATTTGCCTTTGGTTAAAAATTAAACAAATCAAATGGATTCAACAAAACTGATCGAATTAGCCAGTTATACTTTTCCCGCCATCATCACTGGATTGGTGGCTTATTATTTTTTCAATGCTTATTTCAAGGACCAACAAAATACTAGAAGATGGTTGTTGCAAAAAGACAATCGAAAAGACACTTTGCCTTTGCGTTTACAAGCCTACGAACGAATGACTTTGCTGATGGAACGCATCAATCCAAGTCAATTATTGGTGAGAATTGCTCCTATTTCCGACGATAAAAATGAATATGCCAATTATGTCATTGCGCAAGTGGAGCAAGAATTCGAACACAATCTGGCACAACAAATCTACATTTCGGATGAATGTTGGTCGATTATCACTGCGGCCAAAAATGCCACGATTCAAATAATTCGCTTGGCGGTTAAAAATGAAAAAGTGGCTGATGCCAATCAGTTGCGCGAATTAATTTTGAGCGATTTATTGGAAAAACAATCGCCAAGCAGTGCCGCTTTGGCATTCATCAAAAACGAAGTGGGGCAATTATGGTAAAAAAAGCCCTGTTTAATTGGAGCAGTGGTAAAGATTCCGCTTTGGCCCTATACAAAATAACCCAAGATAAAGAATACGAAATCAGTTGTTTGCTAACCAGCGTGAACCAACAATTCCAGCGCGTTTCGATGCATGGTGTTCGAGTGGAATTATTGGAGCAGCAAGCCAAAAGTATGGGACTGCCACTGAAAATTATGCAAATTCCCGAAATGCCGACAATGGAAGCCTATGAAGCCGTAGTGCAAACAACCCTTTCCAAATTAAAAAAACAAGGCATTACCCATTCTATTTTTGGGGATATTTTTCTGGAAGATTTGCGGAAATACAGGGAAGACAAATTAGCCGAAATGGATTTTGAAGGTGTTTTTCCACTTTGGAAAATCTCAACCCAAGATTTGATCCAGGAATTTATGGCACTGGGATTCAAGACCATCGTGGTTTGTGTCAACGAACGCTTTTTGGACAAAAGTTTTGTGGGCCGGATTATCGACCAGGATTTTATTAATGATTTACCCGAAAATGTGGATGTTTGTGGCGAAAACGGGGAATTCCACACCTTTACTTTTGACGGGCCTATTTTCTCCAAACCCATTACTTTTGAAGTTGGCGAGATTGTTTATCGCAAATACGAAAAGCCGAAAGAAGAAGATTCTTCCGATACTGCTTGTGAAACTTCAACTTCGGATGTTTTTGATTACGGATTTTGGTATTGTGATTTGGCGGAAACCAATTAAACGCTAAAAATATCGGGCGAATATTTACCTATCGTTCCTCATACATTTTCAACAATTGCGTCACGGTATTCCAATTTCGGATGGTTGCCGTAACGTTCAATTTCTTTTCTATGTATTTCTGGTCAAACCTTGTTTTTCCCGCTCCAACGGCATATTTGATGTAAATTCTGTTGGCGTCGATATTGGCTTCGTCGGGTTTAAATTGGCTAATCCTCAAATCATTCATACTGTCAGGTTGCAATGTTTTTGAAACAAAAGCCACGTACAATTTTTTAAGGTCGGAATCTTTCTCTTTCAAAAAAGGATTGTTCTTCAAACTGGCTTCCAAATCGGCTTTGCCAATAACCACGACGGGAACTTCGTGACCGAAAGACTTGAAAATTTCCTGCTTGATTTTGAAACCGACGGCAGCGGTATTTTCTTCCTCGGTGTCCACAAAAACATTTCCGGATTGAATATAGGTTTGCACATTTTGAAAACCAACAGCTTCCAAAGTCGTTTTCAAAGCCTCCATTTTTATCATGTTGTGACCGGAAACATTGATGCCGCGAAGCAGTGCGAGATGGGTTGTCATTTTAAATGGATTTATTTTTGCGAAGATATTGTGTTCAGAATAAATTCTCAGATTTAAATTTGAAAGCCTTTATTTGTGAATCGATCATGATTTGTTGATTGTGAATATAAATTTAGATCCTTTTCCAATTTCGGATTCAACATGGATAGTTCCTCCCAAAGATTCAACTATTTTCTTTACAGTAGCCAATCCTATACCATTGCCATTTTCTCCATATTTATCTTTATTGGACAACACTTCGAATATTTGAAAAATTCTCTCGTGATGTTCTTCTGGAATACCAACTCCATTATCCTTGACCGAAATTTTGTAAAAAGCCTTTTCTTCGATTAGTTCAATTTCAATCTCGGCTATTTCTTTGTCGTTATACTTTATGGCATTGGCAACCAGATTGATTATGATTTGTTCAATAGCCGTTTTATTGGTTTTTATGGAATCCACATTCGATTTGAATGCAATGGAACAATTATTTTTGAAGGTAAAGAGATTTGAAATTTCATCTTCCAAAACTTTAATACTTACTTCCGTCCAGTTTTCTTTCAAATTTTTATCCGATTTACTGTACACCAGCAAACTGTCGATCATTTCTCTTAATTTGGACGAAGAACGTTTAATTAAATGTAAAATTTCATGTCCTTCATCATCTATTGCAATTCCATAATTTTCAACAAAAAAATCCGAAAGCATCGATATATTGGCCAAAGGCGATTTTAAATCATGCGCAGCTATATAGGCAAATTTTTCTACCTCCTTATTCTTTTCTTCCAGTTTTCCCAGTGTTTTTTCCAATTCTATTTTATTCAATCGCAACTCCAACAACTTCATTGTTTGGTCGGAAAGTGCTTTTAAGGAACGAATCTGGTTTTGGGTCAATTCTCTTGGTTTTTGATCGACTACACATAAAGTTCCAATTGGCAATCCTTTTTGGGTTACTAAAGGAACACCCGCATAAAACACGACTTTTAGTTCTCCGGTAACGGCTGGATTGTCAAAAAACCGTTCGTCCTCCCTGCTATCCGGCACAATAAAAATATCATTGGATATCGTTATGGCATGTCCACAAAAAGTATAATCCCTGTCTATTTCGGAAGCGTCTATGCCAACACGAGACTTATGCCATTGACGTTTTTCATCTATAAAACTGACGAGTGAAATTGGAGTATCACAGATTTCGGCTGCTAAAATCGCCAAATTGTCAAAATCGACTTCGGGAAGAGTATCCAAAATACAATAGGATTCCAACGATTTTAGTCTTTCTTCCTCGTACTTGTGCTTTTCAGGTTTAATCATAACTTGGGGACTTGATTTTGTTGCGCAAAACTAACTTTTTTTTCATACCTAAGTAGTATTGTATGCCTATTTTAAGCTAATTTTAATACCCTGAATTATTACTCTTATTAAATATCCCATTTTCTAGTTTCCAAACAAAAAACTATCTTCGCTTTTGAAAGAAAATTAAAAATAGAACAAAGAGTAAAGACTCGATAAGTCAATATTCTATTCTTTTTGTTCTATTTTCTTTATAAACACTATGCAGCAAAACCTCTTGGAAACTCCCATCGAATACCTCAAAGGCGTCGGTCCCAACCGCGGGACTTTGTTGCGCAAGGAATTGGGAATTCACAAATACGGTCATTTGCTCAATTTTTTTCCCAATCGCTACATCGACAGGACCCGTTATTACAAGATAAACGAATTGCAAAATAACATTGCCGAAGTTCAAATCATCGGCAAAATCATCAATGTCAAAACCGTAGAATTTGGCAAAAACCAGAAACGATTGGTTGCCACGTTCGTGGACGATACGGGACAAATGGAACTCGTTTGGTTTCAAGGCCACAAATGGATTCGGGAGAGTTTGAAATTGAATGAAATCTGCGTGATTTTCGGAAAATGCACTTCTTTTGGGAATACTTTCAATATGGCACATCCCGAAATCGAGTTGATGAGCGAACACGAACAAAGCCTGCGCTCGGCGATGCAACCCGTTTATCCATCGACGGAAACCTTGGCAAACCGAGGAATTTCCAATCGGGTCATCAATAAAATGATGCAGCAATTGTTCTTGGAAACCCAAGCCAAATTCGCCGAAACCCTGCCCGATTATTTGACCGCCGAATTGAAACTGATTCCGAAAAACGCGGCCTTGTTCAACATCCATTTTCCAAAAAGTGCCGAAGCTTTGGCGAAAGCCCAATACCGATTGAAATTCGAGGAATTGTTCTATATTCAATTGCAATTAATCACGAAAAACCTGATTCGGAAGCACAAAATCAAGGGACATCCGTTTACGAAAGTGGGCGAATATTTCAATGATTTTTATAAAAACCATTTGCCTTTTGAACTAACCAATGCCCAAAAAAGAGTTGTCAAGGAAATCCGGATCGATATGGGAAGCAACGCCCAAATGAACCGATTGCTGCAAGGCGACGTGGGTTCAGGAAAAACCATCGTGGCTTTGATGAGCATGCTAATTGCTTTGGACAACGGTTTTCAATCTTGTTTGATGGCACCCACGGAAATCTTGGCCAACCAACATTTCAACGGCTTGTCGGAATTAGCCAAAGACTTGAATATCAACATAAAAATACTCACAGGTTCAACCAAAATTGCAAATAGAAAAATCATTCACGAAGAACTCGAAAACGGCAGTTTGCACATCCTGATTGGCACGCACGCTTTATTGGAAGACAAGGTAAAATTCCAAAACTTGGGCTTGGCCGTGATTGACGAGCAACATCGTTTTGGAGTGGAACAGCGTTCGAAATTGTGGAAGAAAAACGAAATTCCACCACACATTTTGGTAATGACCGCCACGCCTATTCCGAGAACTTTGGCGATGAGTTTGTATGGTGATTTGGACATTTCCGTAATCGACGAATTGCCACCGGGACGAAAACCCATCCAAACCGTGCATCGATTTGACAGCAATCGCTTGAAAGTCTGGAAATTTATTCGGGACGAAATCGCCATTGGCAGACAAATCTACATTGTTTATCCATTGATTGAAGAATCAAAATCAATGGATTTCAAGGATTTGATGGACGGTTACGAAAGCATTTCCCGGGATTTTCCCTTGCCGCAATACGCTATTTCCATCCTTCACGGAAAAATGAAACCCGCCGACAAAGACGCCGAAATGAAACGCTTTGCCGATGGAAAAACCAATATCATGGTGGCCACAACCGTGATTGAAGTGGGCGTGAATATTCCGAATGCGAGCGTGATGATTATCGAAAGTGCGGAACGTTTTGGATTGTCGCAACTCCACCAACTTCGAGGTC
>JAGNPF010000361.1 GCA_017989775.1 Flavobacterium sp. | reverse complement strand
ATCCATCCCATCATCCATTTCATCCCAAAACCCAAACCTCCCATAAACGTTGGTCTGGAAACCATTGGGAACGAAGTGCTTTCTTCGGCTATGGTTTGCACTCCTTCAAAACTGGAATAAACCGCTTCATTGAATTCTTTCAGAAAACTTATGGTATCCAAATTTTCCCTACCTCCAAAAATATTTGGCTCCCATTCGCCTTCATTTCTGGAATAATCCAAATACAGCATCGACGCCACGGCATCTACCCGAAGCCCATCGACGTGATATTGTTGCAACCAAAAAATGGCATTGCTTATCAAGAAGGCACGCACTTCATTGCGCCCATAATTAAAAACCAAACTTTTCCAGTCGGGATGATACCCTTTTCTGCGATCGGGATGTTCAAAAAGGTTCGAACCGTCAAAAAATCCCAAACCGTGGGCATCTTCGGGAAAATGGGAAGGAACCCAATCCAGAATTACCCCAATTCCGGCTTGGTGCAATTTATCGACCAAAACCATGAAATCCTGGGGTTTGCCAAAACGGGAAGTAGGTGCAAAATACCCAACCAACTGATAGCCCCAAGACGGATCATAAGGATATTCCATGATGGGCATAAATTCCACGTGTGTAAAACCGGTTTCTTTAATATAATCAACCAACTCATCGGCCAATTCAAGATAGGTCAAAAATTTTCCTTCCGCATTGCGCTTCCAAGAACCCAAATGCACTTCATAGACGGAATAAGGCTTGTCCAAATCATTGTGGCCTTTGCGGGTTTCCATCCAATTTTTGTCTTTCCAATCGTAATTCAAATCCCATATCACCGAAGCGGTATGTGGCGGATGTTCGCAATACAAGGCGAAAGGATCGGCTTTCTCCGTAATGATGCCTCCATTGTTGGATTGAATTTTATACTTGTAGGTAGTCCCTTTTTCCAAACCGGGGATAAAACCTTCCCAAATACCCGAAGAATCCCAACGCACGTTCAACTGGTGTTCGCCCTGAATCCAATAATTGAAATCCCCAACCACGGAAACGGAGCGGGCCGATGGCGCCCAAACGGCAAAATATACGCCTTTCACGCCATCCACTTCAACAAGATGTGCTCCTAGTTTTTCATATAATCGGAAATGTTTTCCCGCTTTGAATAAATCAATGTCGAAATCGGTAAAAAGGGAATAAGGTTGTACTGTGTTCATTTTAATAGTGTTGTTTCTTTATGTTTTTAAAGTATTCTTTATACATGCGACTATAACTTTTCATTAAACTCCATAATACTTGCAATTCCCGTCAAAGGAATCACGGCCCAGCGTGGTCGGGAATTCAATTCATATCCCAATTCATAAACTGCTTTTTCGAGCAGGCAATATTTCAGCAAGAAATCAATTTCTTTTCGGTAACCAATGTTTAAATTTCCACCTTGGGCAACATCTGTATAAGTCTGGATGAAAACGCCCACAAAATATTTGAACAATATTTCTCCAGCTTTAAAAAGTTCTTCTTGCTCGTAGGGATATTTGTCGCCATTATTGAAAATCGTGGCGTAAATGGCGTAATGAAACGAACGAAACATTCCTGCAACGTCTTTCAATGGCGGTTGTTTTACTTTTCGATCGCGAATCGTGCTTTCGGGTTCGCCTTCAAAATCCAAAATATAAAAATCGGCCCCATTGACCAAAACCTGTCCCAAATGATAATCACCATGAATGCGAATGCGTTCCGATTTCATTTTTGTCCAATCGAAATCTAGAAATAATTTTCGAATTTCCTTTTTATGATCTAAAAACTGGTTGGCCAATGCCAATGCCAAACCATCCAATTTATGAAGGTTGTTTTCGAGAATATTCAATCGGTTTTGGAACTGGTATGTCAACCTATTTTTAAGCCAAACCGTATAATCTCCGTTATAAGTTGTTGGCGTAAAAGCCGTTTCGTGAATGTCGCTTCCCAACGCAATATGCATTTCGGCAGTTCTGGTTGCCAATGTTTGAATACGAATAAAAATACTCAATCCAGCCCAATCGATGATTTCGTGCGGAACCTCGTTAATTTTTAATCTTTTGAACAAATCAATATCCGGTAATTTGTTGATACTGATTTTCTTGTTTTTCAAATTGTCGAAAATTTTGTCCACTTCGCCAAGCATAAATTGCCAAGCGTCACCTTGATTGGGAACCAATTCCTGCATCAATCCCAGTGTAATATTCCCTTCGGTCAAAACCACGCTTATACTGCCCATATAAGCCGGCGAATTTTTGAAATCCATTCTTTCGGTAAGAAAACGACTGATTTCATAATCAGGATTCGTGCTGATATAAATCCTCCTGAAAATCTTCAGCACCAAGGTATTGTTGTAAATTATGGAAGTGTTGCTTTGCTCCACTCCCATAAATTTGGACGTTTTATATTCTGTTTCTTCCAGTTTTTCTCCCTTGTGAAACTTGACTTTCGAATCGGATTTTTCTCTGGAATTGACAATTTTTTCGAACAATAATCTTTTGAAATCCTCTTGGTGCAAAGCATCTACAAGAAATCCCGCTTGCCCGTTCATTTTTACGGGAGCAATGATGGTGTTCGTGTCCAACTTGTCTTCCGACATAAAAGCAAGCGGCATAAAGTAATTCTGGTAAAAAGCTTCCTTGAAATTGACTTCAAGCAAAACACCATAATAGGTATTATCCTTTGAAGCAATTTTGAATGAATCAACCACTTCAATATACTTTAAAGTACTGGCTTTTCCGCCATACCAACGCTTGTTGATAATGTAG
>JAGNPF010000360.1 GCA_017989775.1 Flavobacterium sp. | reverse complement strand
CCCTGCGATTTTCGGGGCAAACAAGAGTGTTCAGAATTGTCATTGATAGCTTCGCCAATTCCTGTCGCCCGGGTCGAAAAATTTTCTGTTGTGGATTCCCTTGATTTGCCTATTTTTATAAAAAATATCAGGCATGACTTTTCATTTCAAATCTTTGTTTCTTTTTTACGCTTTAATTGCTGCGGTTTCCGGCCAATCCCAAACGGGAGTTTTGAATAATCCGCCTGTTGTAGGCGACACCACTTTCGTGAATGTCAAGGATTATAGTGCTGATTTTGTCTATGACATGAAATACGCCACATCGGATAATTTTTTGAAAGCCAAAGTCTATGATTGCGCCGAATGTTTCCTGCGATTGAAAACCGTCAAAGCCATCATCAAGGCGAACGAAGTTTTTATGAAAAAAGGCTATAAAATCAAGTTTTTCGATTGTTACCGCCCATTGGACATCCAGAAAAAAATGTGGAAAATAGTGTCCAATCCCACTTATGTTGCCGATCCCGCCAAGGGTTCCATCCACAACAGGGGAGGAGCGATGGATATTACCTTGGTCGATTCCAACGGGAATGAGTTGGATATGGGGACACCTTTCGACCATTTCGGCATCGAGGCCAGTCATAATTATGCCCAACTTTCGAAAAAAGTAAAAAAGAATCGGGCATTTTTGAAAAAAGTGATGACCCAAAACGGATTCAATTCCTTTGATTCGGAATGGTGGCACTACAATTTGCAATCCGCCTTGACCGACAAGGTTTCGAATGTTAAATGGAAATGCGATTAATGCAAAAAAGGAACACGAATGACACGGATTTGCCAGACTGACGCAGATTAAAAATGGGTTAAGAATACTGTAAATCTTAATTTTCTTAATGAATCTTAATGGTTTGGAATAGTCAACAGAATTTAGATGACCGTTTATTTTTCGATACAGCGTAAATTCTCCATAAAGTAGGTTTCGGGATGGTACACCTCGTTGTTCATCTCGGATTTGAATTCCTTTGTCATGACATAATCTTCCGTGTCCGTCAAATATTTGATGCGCATCAAGTTTACGGGTGAACTTTTCAGGTCTTCGATGGAGCCTTTCACGAACATGAAAACACCCGACAATACCCTGTTGTCGTATCCTTCGTTGTCCCGAATCAATGAACCGCAATTTTCTTGGTCAATGTGAAGCAGCGTCACGACTTTTCCATTGTTCAATTGCAGGAACAACTTCGAGTTTTTGTCGAAACAATTGGCCTTCATGAAATCCTTGCTTTTTCGGATAAGTTGCAAATTCAGCGTTGGCGTGCCGTCGGTCAATGCCAAGGAAAGGAAAATGTAACTCGAATTACCGGCAAATTTTTTTTCATACATCATGGATTCCTTGGTTACTTTATAAGTTCCAATGGTGTCGGTTATGTTGGTACTGTATTCACAAGGTTTTTGGGCGAATAAAGTGGTGGTGGTCAAGAATAAAAGTAATAGGAATGCCTTGTTCATTTTTAGTGTATTTTTTTGCAAATTAAAACTATTTTATCGTCATTTTCATCCGTCGTGAAAAAACAATAGCGATTTCCTCCCTCTTTTATTTTCCATTTTTTACGAATGCTTTCCACGGAGTCCGGAAAATTTCGGGTGGTGATGTTGAACTGTTGTTTTTCGAGATGGGTTTTCATTTCGTTTTTATGGTAGGGAAACGAGTTTTCGATTTCAAAAACTCTACCCGGAAAGGAAATCAGGGTCGAATTGGTGTATAAATGGGAATGTTTGTGCAGTTTGTCCAACTTGAAAAAAGTCCCCACTTCGTCAAATCCCCCCGATTTCATGATGGCGCTGTTGGGTTCGTACAAGTATTTCTTTGGCAAGCCAAATTTGGGATTCTCGGAAGCCTCGCCCAAAACGAATTCGAAAGTATCTGTTTTGTCCTTTGCAAGATTCACGGTTTTGATGATGGTGTTCCCGGAATGGTCTTTGTGCAATTCCCACAACAATTCCTTGACCTCGTTTTCCAAAGCGACAATATGTATTGCTTTCACGTTTTTCAGTTCCAATAATCCCGCCGAAATATCGAGCAACGGAGCTGTTTTTATTAGGATGGAATTGGAATATTCAAGCAAGAAGTCCAAATGTTTGGGCACGTTGGGCAAACAATCTTCGAGCATGAAAACCTTGCCTTTGGCATCGTTTCTTCGGGAAGGATCAATATAAATCCAGTCCCATTTGGTGTTTAATTTCTTCAAAATATCCAAACTGTCTCCCGAATGACAACTGATGTTTTTCACCTTCAGTTGTTCGAAATTGTGTTGTGCAATTTGTGAGAGTTCGGGATTTATTTCGCAATGCACGACCTTTTTTATTTTTTGGGCAAAATAGAAATCGTCCACGCCAAAACCGCCCGTCAAATCAATCAGGCTTCCGCCGGAAATCAGGGACGCCTTGTGGGCAGCCGTTTTTTCAGACGAGGTTTGTTCGACTGAAATCTTGCTTGGAAATACAATGTTGTTGGCCGCAAACCAAGTCGGCAATTTGAGTCTGGCCTTGGCTTTGGCTTCAATTTGGTTCAAGATGGCAATCCATTCCGTTTCGGGAAACGGATTTTTTTGCAGTGCCAATTTCGTGATGTTTTTGTCCACATTGGCATTGATGAACTCTTGGATTTCGGGATTTGTAATTTTAAAATCCAAAATTAAATGTCTTTGGTGAGTAGCTTGATGACTTTGTTTTCCGGGATGAATTCTTTCCCGATCACTTTCAGGATGGTGTATAGCGG
>JAGNPF010000359.1 GCA_017989775.1 Flavobacterium sp. | reverse complement strand
TGCCTGGAATTGCAACCCAACGCCTTATGGCTGATGGTTACGGTTTTGGTGGCGAAGGCGACTGGAAAACAGCTGCTATGGTTCGTGTCATGAAAGTAATGAACATCGGTCTTGAAGGAGGAACTTCTTTCATGGAAGATTATACTTATCATTTCACTCCCGAAAAATCGTATGTATTAGGTTCACACATGTTGGAAATTTGTCCTTCTATCACTGACGGAAAACCTTCTTGCGAAATTCACCCATTGGGAATTGGAGGAAAAGAAGATCCAGTTCGTTTGGTATTCAATTCGCCAGCCGGAGACGCCATCAACGTGTCATTGGTAGACATGGGAACTCGTTTCCGTTTAATTGTTAACGAAGTAACTGCCGTAAAACCAATGGCTGATTTGCCAAAATTACCGGTAGCTCGTGTACTTTGGGATTGTAAACCAAACCTTGACATCGCTGCCACTGCCTGGATTCTTGCCGGTGGAGCACATCACACGGTGTATAGCCAAGCGGTAACTACCGAATTCATGGAAGATTTTGCCGATATCGCCGGAATCGAATTGGTGGTTATTGACAATGATACCAAAATCCGTGCTTTCAAAGATACTTTGAATGCTAATGAAGCATACTACCATTTGTTTCAACACGGGCTGTAAATAAATAATAAAAATCGAAAGTTTGAAAGTCCGAAACATTGCGTTTTGTGACTTTCGAACTTTTGACCTATTAACAATTAACCCAAAAAACAATTAATTATGAATGTATTAAAACGTTGCATTTATGGAATTTCCATAGTAAGTTTGGTCAGCATGAATATTCAATGTAAAAATGATAAAAAAGTGGAAGAAACTAAAACAGAAGCTACAGCTACAGACTCTGTATCGATAGCAAAAACAGCGTATGGCAAAACAGCCAAAGGAGAACAAGTAGATAGCTACACCCTGAAAAACCAAAAAGGAATGGAAGTAAGCATCATCACTTATGGTGGCATCATTACTTCATTGAAAGTTCCAAACAAAGAAGGCGTTTCTGAAGAAGTGGCAATCGGTTTCAATAACTTGGAACAATACCAAAAAGCCAATCCTTATTTTGGAGCCCTTATCGGAAGATACGGAAACCGAATTGCAAAAGGTAAATTCAGCCTTGACGGAAAAGAATACCAACTAGCTTTGAATAATGGCAAAAATGCTTTGCACGGTGGACCGGAAGGTTTCCACAGAGTAGTTTGGACTGCCGAAGAAGCTAAAGGAGGCGCCAATGCAACTTTGAAATTAAAATACGTGAGCAAAGACATGGAAGAAGGTTACCCAGGTAATCTGACTGTTTTTGTGACTTACACTTTGAACAACGACAATTCATTGGACGTGCTTTATGAAGCCACTACCGACAAGAAAACCGTTGTCAACTTGACCCAACATTCCTATTTCAACTTGTCTGGCGATTTCACAAAACCAATCTTGGATCACGAAATTGTCATTGATGCAGACAAATTGGTTCCCGTGGATGCCGACTTGATTCCAACAGGAAAATTGACGGATGTAACCAATACGCCTTTCGATTTCAGAAAACCAAAACTAATTGGAAAAGACATCGAAGTGAAAGACGACCAATTGAAAAAAGGCTTGGGTTACGACCACTGCTGGGTGTTGAACAACCAAGACAAAGGAGAACGTTTCGTGGCATCGGCTTATGAAGCCAAAAGCGGACGCCTTTTAGAGGTTTTCTCAACCGAACCTGGAATCCAATTGTACACAGGAAACTTCTTGGACGGAACTTTGCCAATGAGAAACGGTGGAACTTACGCACAAAGAACTGGTTTGTGTCTGGAAACACAACACTATCCAGATTCTCCAAACCAAAAAGACTTCCCATCGACAACATTGAGTCCGGGAGAAAATTATAAAACGAAAACAAGTTTCAAATTTTCTGTAAAATAAACGAATACTGGATAGTATTTGTCTAGTCAGAAATAATTTAAAATGATTTAGTTTCAGAAAACCCAGGAATAATTCTTCTGGGTTTTTTTATTGATTTAAGACCATTCAAATGGAATATACACTGGGTATCACCCTATTTTTTTTCGTTACAAAACATTTTCTTATCCCTAAAATGAGATTTGGAGTTCAAATTGCGAAAACTGGTTGTTTCCTTTTTTTGTCATTACTTTCCCTTACTTCTTGGGCTGCTTCGGGCAAATGGACAAGCATAACAACGGGAACCGAAATTAATTACACCATAAAAGAGCCCACTACCCCGATTTTGGATTATTCCGGCAAACATATTACAGTCGTATATTTAGAAAATTTAGGGTTTAAAAAATTAGGACGAAACTCAAATGCCACCGATGTTGCTTGGTTGCTTTCGCAAGGCTATAGAGTGATTGAACTCAATTACGACAAGAATTACAAAGCTATTTCTCCAAACATCAACCATGATATTATTGCCATTAATGATGCTATTGCTGCTGGATTATTCTGTGATTTAAGCAATTGTTCCATAAACCAATCGTATGTATTGTTTGAAGGGTACCGTATAGCTCGCAACGTACCTTATTTCAAAGACAATCCAAGTGTTTACAACACTCCTGCAGAATACATCACAGGAGATATGCTCCACATGGACATTATTTATCCTGCCAATACAAAGAAGAAAGTTCCCTTAATTTTATCCTTCTCCTACAGTAACAGTTATGCTACTTACGATAGCAAAAAAGGAATGCTCACCGATGCCAACAAAGACCAACGTTTGTATTTGCCATACAGTTTAG
>JAGNPF010000358.1 GCA_017989775.1 Flavobacterium sp. | reverse complement strand
CTACAAACCAATGATTGACAGCGATATTTTTGGAGATGTGGACAAATCCAAGTTGCGATTGGCAAAACCCATTGCAGGAACACCACCAAGTCATGTTACCAACAACGAACCGAAACCGGACATTAATATTCGAAAACTGAAACCCGTTTCGAGCAATTCATCATCTGGTGGAGCCAATTTGTTTGACAATAAGTTGGTTGCCGGAAATATCGTGATGCACGAACGCTTTGGAAAAGGGGAAGTGCTAAATCTGGAAGGAGTTGGCGCGGACAAAAAAGCCGAAATCAAATTTGAAGTGGGCGGCATCAAGAAGTTGTTGTTGCGTTTTGCGAAATTGGACGTGATTGGGTAAAAAGAAATAAGAAAATAGATGATAGACAAAAGACTTGAAAAGAAGATTAATTTTATTGAAATATATCAAATCATAGGAGGTATAATTGGTTTTCTCTTTACATTATATTTACTATTTACCACGGATTTGTCCAAGTATCAAAATGGGATTGGCTATCTTTCAATGCTAACACCGTTTCTTTTTTTTGGATTTTGTATTTATTCAGGAATTATATTAAACAAGAAAAATTATGTTCAAGGATTGAAATTAGTATTTATTTCTTTACTAATGCAATTAATTGCTTTTGATGTTTTTGGCTTATTTTATTCAGCCATTAATGGAATAGGTATAAAATTAACATTGAATTTGACAAATGATGTAATTGCAGGGTTTGATTTTTATCCATCACAATTTTTATTGGCATTAAATTCAAATAGTGCTATTTTTATTGTAAAAATTAATTTAATTACCATTGCAATGTTATTTTATACTGCAGAAATTTTTCAAAAAATCAAACTCTAGTCTATTATCTATTTTCTATAATTTATATTCTAAAAGAAATGGCACAATTCATAAAAATATACGAGGACAAACCCAGCGAAGCGGCAATAGCCAGGGTTGTCAAGGTTTTGAAAGACGGAGGTTTGGTAATTTATCCGACTGACACGGTTTACGGTTTGGGTTGTGATATCACCAATACCAAGGCTTTGGAACGCATTGCCAAAATAAAAGGAGTGAAGTTGGACAAAGCCAATTTTTCCTTTATTTGTCACGATTTGAGCAATCTTTCGGATTACGTGAAGCAAATTGACACGGCCACTTTCAAACTGTTGAAAAAATCGTTGCCGGGACCCTATACTTTCATTTTGCCGGGAAACAACAATTTACCAAAAGAATTCAAGAAGAAAACCACCGTCGGGATTCGTATTCCCGACAATTCCATTGCCCTGGAAATTGTTCGTCAATTGGGCAACCCGATTGTTTCAACTTCGATTCGGGACGAGGACGACGTAATTGAATACACCACCGACCCAGAACTTATTTTCGAGAAATGGCAAAATTTGGTCGATGTCGTTGTTGATGGTGGTTACGGAGACAACATCGGTTCTACCATCATCGACTTGTCCGGTTACGAACCCGTGGTCGTGAGGGAAGGCAAGGGGAGTTTGGATATTCTTTAAATATTAGATTTACGATTTTAGATATTAGATTTGAAATTACCATAAACGAAAAACGTCCCGATTGCTCGAGACGTTTTTTTTTATTCAGAGGAAACGGAACACTAATTACTGTTCACTGACCACTAATTATTTCGATTGTTTTTTCATTTCTTTTTCAACCATATCATAGAACTGGTCAATTTTTGGCATTACATAAATGCGGGTTCTTCTGTTTTTGGCTTTGTTTTCGGCAGAATCGTTGGCTACTAAAGGAACATAAGAACTTCTACCTGCTGCAATTAATTGTGCTGGATTAACTCCTAATTGACCTGACAATACGCGGATGATAGAAGTAGAACGTTTTACACTCAAATCCCAGTTGTCAATTATTACACCGTTTCCGTTGTAAGGAACGTTGTCGGTATGACCTTCAACCATACATTCAAAATCAGGTTTGTCATTTACCACCTTGGCCACTTTAGCCAAAACTCCTTTTGCTTTGTCGCTTACTTCATAGCTACCGCTTTTGAACAACATTTTGTCAGAGATAGAAATGAAAACCACTCCTTTGTCAACATTGATTTCGATGTCTTCGTCATTCAATCCTACTACAGATTTCAAACTGGTAACAACGGCAAGGGTAACACTGTCTTTTTTGGTCAAGGCATCTTGCATTCTGGAAATTTTCAAATCTTTTTCTTTGATGGATTCCAATGCTTTTTCAATGTTTTCTGCACCTTTTGCAGTCAGCACGGTCATGTCTTTGGATTGTGAAATCAAATGTTGGTTTTGATCTTTTAGTCCATCAACACTTGCTTTAAGGCCTGCTTTTTCTTCCAAACAAGAATTTAATTTTATGGTGCAAGTATTCAATAAGTCTTGAGTTTCTTTGTTTTTGGCTTCTAAAGCAGCATACTGTTTCTTGGAAACACAAGAAGTCATTAGGGCCAATAAGGATAAGGCAATAACAATTTTTTTCATAGATGATAAAATTTAATTAAACGTGAATTACAAAGTTAGCTTTTTAAGATTAGAATTCTGATTTAAATCTTTGTTAAAATCACTTTTCAAAAACCTTGCCAGCATTAACAAAATATTGATAAACGATACTTTTTGTGTTGTAATATTTTTTGGATTGGAACAAACCCCTTTTTCTATAGTACACGGCAACAACGGAGTAAAATGAAAAATGGGCTTTCAGGATGGCGAACAAATGTTTGAACTTTCCTTGAAAAAGAAATTGGACACCAGCAACACCATCCAATAGGAGAC
>JAGNPF010000046.1 GCA_017989775.1 Flavobacterium sp. | reverse complement strand
GCGTCTCAAAGTTCGAGAGCAACATAATTTAGACGCTTCCAGCGTGACAAAAGGAGTGGTTTGTATGCGGTAATTGGATTGTTTTTTTAATAAAAATCGGTGTAAATCCGCCGCATCCGTGTCATCCGCGTGCCATTGAATAGAACTAATCAAACAAATCCGAAGACAAATAACGATCGCCACGGTCGCAAATGACGGCCACGATCACGCCTGATTCCATTTGTTCGGCCAGTTTTACGGCCACGGCCACGGAACCGCCGCTGCTCATTCCTGCAAAAATGCCTTCTTCCTTGGCCAATCGTTTGGTCATTTCGCGGGCTTCCGTTTCCGAAACTTCCATCACGATATCCACTTTTGAGGCATCAAAAATTTTGGGCAAGTATTCTTGGGGCCATTTTCGGATTCCGGGAATTTGGGAACCGTCACTCGGTTGTGCCCCAATAATCTGTATGGCCGGATTTTTTTCTTTCAAGTAGGTCGAAGTTCCAATGATGGTTCCCGTGGTTCCCATGGCCGAAACAAAGTGGGTCACGGTTCCTTCGGTATCCCTCCAGATTTCGGGTCCCGTGGTTTTGTAATGGGCTTTCCAATTGTCGTCATTGGCAAACTGGTTCAGCATTACGTAACCGCCTTCGGCCACTTTTTTGTCAGCATAATCCCTGGAACCAATGATTCCTTCGCTGGCAGGCGTCAAAATAACGGTGGCGCCATAAGCACGCATCGTTTGGGTGCGTTCCACGGTCGAGTCTTCCGGAAGGACGAGTTCGATTTCCACGTTGAACAATTGGGCTATCATTGCCAAGGCAATTCCGGTGTTTCCGCTGGTGGCTTCAATGAGTTTGTCGCCTTTCTTGATGTCGCCTCGTTCTATGGCCGATGCAATCATGTTGTAGGCAGCACGGTCTTTCACGCTTCCACCGGGATTGTTTCCTTCCAGTTTCAGCAACAATTTGACGTTTTTGTTTTTGACCAGATTGACGGTTTCCACCAAAGGAGTGTTGCCAATAAGGTCCAGTAATTTATGAAATGACATACTATTTTAATTCTTTGATTTTTACTTCGGTGATGGTGGTGTTGGTCACGATGGATTTTGCCGGTATCGACTTTGTAATCCAGGTGTTTCCGCCAATGATGCTGTCTTTTCCAATGGTGGTTTCCCCGCCCAAAATTGTGGCATTGGCATAAATGCAGACATTTTTTTCGACCGTTGGATGTCTTTTGGAGTTTTTCATGTCCTTGCTGACGCTCAATGCGCCCAAAGTTACCCCTTGGTATAATTTGACGTGTTTTTCGATGACGGTGGTTTCCCCAATGACGATTCCAGTGGCGTGGTCGATGAAAAACGGCGAAGCGATTGTGGCTCCGGCGTGAATGTCGGTTCCCGTAATCTTATGGGCATATTCACTCATCAATCGGGAGAAAAGCAGCATGTCGAGCAAGTATAATTCGTGGCTCAGCCTGTAAATGGCAATGGCATAAAAACCGGGATACCCCAAATAGACTTCCTCGATGCTGTTCGAAGCCGGGTCGTTTTCCAGAATGTAGGCCGCATCCTGGTTCAGGTTTTTCAAGACCAATGGCAGCCTTTCCAGAAATTGTTCCCAAATGCCCTCGCATATTCCTTCGGGTTTTTTGCAGGCGATTTTGGCAATTTCCTTGAATGATTTTTCGAGTTCGTCGATGCTTTGGTCCAATGGAGCATTGGCGTCAAACAGGGTGTAAAAGAGTTTCTCGGTGAAGTGTTCCACCTTGGTCTTGATGCCGTAATTGATGACAAAATGGCTCTTTAAGGCCGCAATACTTTGTATGATTGATTCTTTGGTCACGATGGTAAAGTTGAATGGTTGCTATAAGTCGTAAAAGTAAGGCGTTTTTGGAAATTGAAGTAATAATTAAGGAAATAAATTAGGAAGACCGGCAAGAATCTTTGTTGGTTTTTAATTTATTACATTGGTTTGAAGAATTTTTTTCGGTCTTTTTGCAGTTGCTTTTTTTGCTTTTTCGAGCGTGGTTTCAAGTTCTTTTTTTGTGGTTAATTGGTTTTTGGTTTAGGGGGAGTATTTAAATTTTAAACAATCCTTTTCCATATTAAACGGATGTTGTTTCAAAGTTCCTTACTTTTGGAATCGGATAAAAAAACAAAATTATAACCGCTTAAAAGAAGATAAAATGTTCAACAAAGGAGACAAGGTTTCGGTTCTGGACGAGGCCATAAACGGAGTGGTGGTTTCGGTCAAGGAGAAGCAAGTGACCATTGAAACGGAGGATGGTTTTGTGATGACTTTTTTTGTCAATGAATTGATTAAAGTGAACGATTCCAGTGATTTAATAAATTCTATCGGAAGAATCAATATAGGGGAGGTGGCCAAGGAGAAAGAGATTCCAAAACCCAGGAGTTTTGTGAAAGAGCGTAAGGAAAAACGCGAAATTTCGGTGCCCGAATTCGATTTGCACATCGAAAAATTGGTACCCAACAAACGCGGAATGTCCAATTACGACATCCTGACCCTACAATCGGACACGGCCAAAAGGCACATCGAATTTGCCATTAGAAATCGTATTCCGAAGATTGTTTTTATCCACGGAGTCGGCGAGGGAATCCTGAAAGCGGAACTGGATTTTTTGTTGGGGCGTTACGACAACATTACTTTTCAGGACGCCAATTATCAAAAATATGGTTTGGGTGCCACCGAAGTTTACATCAAGCAAAACAGCAAATAATTGGTTTTCCAAGTTGAAAATCCAAACTTGAACAAGAAAATCCAAACTAAAAATCCCCTAATTAAACATTCCAAACAAGAAGGTTTAATTAGGGAATTTTTATAATATGAATTATTTGAATTTAGTTCGTGGTGGTCAACTCGCCATAGAGGAAATTGTCGCCAAGCCTGAAATCGCTGTTGCCTTTCTTCAGAGTTGCATTTTTGATCACGATGGTGTGTTTGTAAGCCGAAGTACCATTTTTTATTGTCGTGACTTCTATGATTCCGCTGGTTCCTGCAATGCCATCCACCGCATTCCATTCTTCTTTTATTGACGGAAGCACGGGAACCGTCGTGTTGCAAAAATAATCTGGGGTAAGAATTCCGTTGGAATACAAACGGTAGATGAGCTTGTTTTGGATTGAGCCAATCAAGGCAGTTCTTGGCGTGTTCAAAGGTGTTTCCACATTTACAATCAAGGCAGGGTCCAAATTGTCCAATGTCAAGGCTTCGCTGCTGACGTAATTGTAAATTTGTTTTTTGTCTGGACATTGTTCTACCACTTTGTCAAATCCAAAAGGGAGTGGGGTGGCAGAGGTGACATAATCACCAAACGGGAATGTTTCATATACTTGGGTTCCACTTGTTTTGGCAAACGTGATGTTCTTGAAAGTGATATTATGGTTGTAACCCGTGATTCTGGTACTGTTTTCAGTATCATTTGTTGTTTTTACGGCAGTTGTAATGATCTGTATCGTACCGGCAGTTGCGGTCCATTGGTCAGACACGGAGGGCAATGCAGGCGGAATGGTATTGCAAATGTTGTCAGAAGCAACAGTTCCGTTATAAAAACGGTACACCACGCGATAGGTTGCATTGTCGATAATTTTTAGGGTTGGATTATCTACATCGGTTGGTTCGTTTACAAAATCGGTTTTGGGCATTTCAAGCAACAGTGCTTCCCTTTCTTTTAATTTGTAGATGATGTCGTTGGTGGAGCAACTTTGGGTAGTCACGTCTTCAAAATCAATGTTTTCCAGGGTTAAATCGCCGTCATCGCAACCGTTTAAGAACAAAACAAAAACCAACAAACTGAGAACTCTTTTCATCGTATAAAATATTTGGGTCAAAAATAGTGAAAAATTGACAATTGCCAGTGGGTAAATCGTAATTGATGCTTTGTGCAGGAGTATTTTTGTTTCTCGTTTGTCATCTAGGCTGTCGCCATTTTCTTTCTGGATGTTTTTTGGAAATAAACGTATTCTTGGTTGTGATTTCATAACTTTGTTCCAATGAAATCGCCATTTGGCCAAAAATTAAAGCGTGACCTATGTGAGCGCTAAAAAACTGTTTTTGCATACATGAAAAAAGTATATCTCGATAACGCATCCACCACGCAACTTCGCCCCGAAGTCGTTCAAGAAATGACAAAAGTATTGTCCGAAGATTATGGAAATCCATCGTCAACGCACAGTTTTGGACGAAATGCCAAAAGTATTTTGGAACTTTCCAGAAAATCCATTGCCAAGCAATTGAACGTTTCAGCCCAAGAAATTATTTTTACTTCTTGCGGCACCGAGGCCAACAACTGGATACTTCGTTCGGCGGTGAAGGACTTGAAAGTGAAGCGAATCATCACCAGTAAAATCGAGCATCATGCTGTTTTATACCCGGTTCAAGATTTGCAGAGAGAATTCGATATTCAGGTGGATTATGTGGCGGTCAAGCCCAATGGTGAAATAGACATCACGGATTTGGTGGATTTGCTTTCGCAAGAAACAAAAACCTTGGTCAGCTTGATGCACGTGAACAACGAAACTGGAACGCTCTTGAATGTGGAGAAAGTGGGACGAATTTGCGAGCAACACAATGCCTTGTTTCATTCCGACATGGTGCAGTCCGTCGGGAAAACCGAAATCGACTTGCAGCATTTGCCCATAGATTTCATTTCGGCGAGTGCACATAAATTTCACGGGCCAAAAGGAATTGGATTTGCATACGTCAAGAAAAATTCAGGATTGCAGCCCATGTTTTTTGGTGGCGAACAAGAAAAAGGCTTGCGTCCCGGAACCGAAGCGGTACATCAAATTGCGGGAATGGCAAAAGCCTTGGAACTTTCATATGCCCATTTGGAAAGCGAAAGAAACCACATTCTCGAATTGAGGAATTATTTGATTAACCGATTTGAAATTGAATTTCCAGATTTTTCAATCAACGGAACTTTGGATGGAATTTATACCATTCTGAATATTTTGTTGCCTTTTTCAGATGACAAAACGGCTATGATTTTGTTCCATCTCGACATGAAAGGAATTGCCGTTTCGCGCGGCAGTGCTTGTCAATCGGGAAGCATCAAGCCGTCACACGTTCTGGCCGAAATGCTTTCGAACGAAGATTTAAGAAAACCCAGCTTGCGCATTTCCTTCAGTCACTACAATTCGAAAGAAGATGTCGATTTGTTGATTGACGCATTGAAAGCATAAGCCATAAACCTATTTTTTGGACGCTTTGGCTTTCTCCTTTTCCTGTTTTTTGAAATAACCGCTAAAGAGGAAATTGTGCCTCATCGCTTCCATGTTTTCATTCAGTTTCAGGCTGGCTTGGTTGATATTGGTCATCGTGGAATCAATTTTTCGAACCAATTCGGGGTCGTTGGCCAAGTAGTTGATGGCACCTTTCCCTTGTTTGATGTTCAATATCGTGGCATCCAGATTGGCAATTACCTTGTTCAAGTCTTGGGTCGATTGGTTCAGGTTGGAGGCCATGTTTTTTATTTTATTGGCCACGGCCGTATCTTTTAGAACACCGACCACGTTGTCTTTGTTGTTAAGCGAAACGATGAGGTTGTTCAATTGGGTTGCGGTTTCAGAAGTTCCTTTGGTCGTTGTTTTCAGGTAACGCATCGTTTCTGCCAAGTCTTTGGATATCAAGGTGTCGTTGAGCAGCGTGCCCAAGGTTCCTTTTCCCTTGATGATTTCGTTGGTGATTTTGAGCAAGTTTTCCGTGAGTTTGGCCGCATTTTCGTTGGTGACGTTGAGGGTGGTCAGCATATCCTCGGTTCGAATGCGATTGAAGGTTTGAATCTCGTCGCCGGGTTCCACCGATGGCTCGTTTCCTTTTCCGGGAATGATGTTGATAATCATGTTGCCCACCAGTCCATCGGAACTAATGGTGGCAATCGCATCTTTTTTTATATAGGGAAAAATGGCTTTGTCTATAATCATGTCGACACGAATGGTGGTGTCGTTGATCATCTCGATTCCTCGAACCGTTCCCACGCTTATTCCGGAATAACGCACGTTGTTGCCCAATTGCAATCCATTCACGTTGTTGAAAACGGCCTCCAAACGATTGGTTCTGCCAAACATGTTTTGCTTGTCGCCAATGAAATAAACGGCAAGTATGAAAATCAATAATCCCGTGATTACAAAAAGTCCGAGACGTATTTTTTGTGAAGCTGCTTTTTCCATCTTGTGTCTTATTTAAAAAATGCTTGTACTTTAGGGTCTTTTTCCGCAATTAATTCCTTGAAAGTGCCTTCGGCATAATTGATGCCGTCCACCAACAGTATCATTCTGTTGGAAATGGCCCTGGCGCAATCCACGTCATGGGTGATGATGATTGACGAGGTGTTGTATTTTTTTTGGATGGATTGCATCAGCAGAATGATTTCTTTGCCCGTGATGGGATCCAGTCCCGTTGTGGGTTCATCATAAAGAATAATTTTGGGCATCAAAATCAAGGTTCTCGCCAATGCAATGCGTCGTTTCATTCCACCTGAAAGCTCTTCGGGCATCAAATCGATGGTATGTGCCAATCCCACGTTTTCCAAGGCTTCCATCACCAATGGAGTGGTGTCTTTTATGATTCCAAACTTCTTGGTGTGGCGTCTCAAGGGAAATTCCAGGTTTTCCCTGATGGTCATCGAATCGTAAAGGGCACTTCCTTGAAACAGGAATCCAATTTCGGTTCGCAATTCGTCCAATTCGTCATGGGTTAGTTTGCCAATGTCTTTGTCCATGATCACGATCGAGCCACTGTCGGCTTCTTCGAGTCCAATCAAGCATTTGATCATCACCGATTTTCCCGAACCCGATTTTCCCATAATGACCAAGTTTTCGCCTTCAACCAAATGCATGTTGAAACCATTCAAGACGAGGTTCTCTCCATAGCTTTTTTTCAAGTCCTTGATTTCTATGACGATTTTCGGCTTGTCCATAGGGATTTTATTTTATAATTGGTAAAAAATATCGGTGACAAAAACGGCTATAAAGTCGATGATGAACAACAACATCGAGGTGAAAACCACGGCAGAATTGGCGGCAAGCCCCACTCCGGCAGTCCCTTTTTTGCAATTGTATCCCTTGAAACAGCCCACCAAGCCTATGGCAAATCCGAAGAAAAAAGACTTGATGGTCGAAGGAATCAAATCGCCAAATTCCAAGGCCTCAAAAACGTTGTTGAAATACAATAGAAACGACACGTTTCCTTTCAGGTTTTCTACCAAATAAGAGCCATAAAGCGCAATGGCATCGCCAAAAAAAACCAAAATCGGCAGCATGAAGGTAGTGGCCAAAATTCGGGTAACCACCAAATATTTGAAGGGATTCGTTCCCGACACTTCCATTGCGTCTATTTGTTCCGTAACCCGCATCGAACCCAGTTCGGCACCAATTCCGGAACCGATTCTTCCGGCACAAATCAGTGCGGTGATGATGGGACCAATTTCTCGAATGATGGAAATGCCCACCATGGAAGGCATCCAGGATACGGCTCCAAATTCCTGTAATGTTGGGCGTGATTGCAAGGTAAAAACCAGACCAATGATGAATCCGGTAACGGAAACCAAGAGCAGGGAACGGTTTCCCATATAAAAGCATTGTCGAATAAATTCCCTGAGTTCATAGGGTTTTTTGAATACTTCTTTGAAAAAACGACCTGCAAATTGGGAGAGTTCACCAATTTCAAGCAAAAAAGACTTGAGCAATTCGATTATTTTAAAAATAGTATCCATTTATGAAAGGAATTAATTTTTAATGAAAGCTTTACCAAATATACGAATAATCTACTCATTTTTAGGGTTTGTTGGCGTGATTTTGTGATGTAAGTTTTGTGTGTGTCCTTGTTTTTTTGCCAAAAAAAATCCGCTAAAAAAGCGGATTTTTGTAGGATGGTTTACAATGGGTTTAGTTGTTTTTTGGATCTTCTTTTCCGTTTTTGGTATCCATCATTTCCATCAATTTCATTCCCAAAAGACCACTGATTCCGCCATCAGAACTAGAATTTCCTGAAATTAAAACCTCTGGAATGACCTTGATTTTGCCTTTTCCAATTTCTTCCGTGATTTTGTATTTGGTGAAGTTGTCGCCACCCATCGCAGAAACCTGCAATTGATAAGCTTCGGCGGTAGATTGTCCAATCGCCTTGATTTTTTCTGCTTCTGCCAAACCGGTTTTTGAGATTCTTTCGGCTTCGGCGCTGGCCGTCAATTTGGTGGCTTCGGCTTGTGCTCCAGCTCTTGCCTTGGTGGCTTCCGCTTCCGCATTGGCACGCATTTTAGTGGCTTCGGCTTCGGCATTCACGTTTAGTTTTAAACTTGTGGCATCTCCTTCGGCTTTTTTAACTGTGGCATCAGCAGTTCTTTGGGCAATTTCCACACTTTGCGAAGCTTTCACAATTTCTTTTTGCATATCGGCAATGGCGGTTTCTTTTTCCACGCCTTGACGTTGTTCTTGCGCCATTCTTTGGGTTTGATAGGTTTTTTGCTCTTCCTCGGCAATTTTTCTGTCGGTCAAAGTTTTCATCAATGATTCCGGTGGAACAATGTCTCCAATTAAAGTATCAACGGCATTGACGTTGTATTCGTCCAAAACTACTTTGATGTGATTTTTAGCG
>JAGNPF010000045.1 GCA_017989775.1 Flavobacterium sp. | reverse complement strand
CCAATGTACCAAGTGGGTGACGTGACCGCTGACCACCGTTTTACATTCGAATCCAAAACTACGGGTTTGAAACCGATGGATTATGCCTTGGAAGATTTCTTCGGAAGTTCGCCAAAAACCGTAATGACGGACAAAACCATCAATTATAATTACCCAGCTTTAGAATATAGCGTAAAAAATATTTCCACTTATTTGGAAGCGGTGCTACAATTGGAAGCCGTGGCCTGTAAAGACTGGTTGACCAACAAAGTCGATCGTTGCGTGGGTGGAAAAGTGGCCAAACAACAATGTGCCGGCCCATTGCAATTGCCATTGAACAATTGCGGTGTGGTAGCCTTGGATTACACCGGAAAAGAAGGAATTGCCACCTCAATCGGGCACTCTCCTATCGCCTCCTTGATTGACCCGGTTGCTGGAACAAGAACGGCCATCGCTGAGTCATTGTCAAACATAGTTTGGGCACCAATCAAAGACGGTTTGAAAGGAATTTCATTGTCTGCCAACTGGATGTGGGCTTGCAAAAACGAAGGTGAAGACGCTCGTTTGTATGCTGCCGTTGAAGCTTGTTCCGATTTTGCCATCGAATTGGGAATCAATATTCCGACTGGAAAAGATTCGCTTTCGATGAAACAAAAATATCCAAACGACGAAGTAATCGCGCCGGGAACGGTAATTATTTCTGCGGGTGGAAATTGTACAGACATTAGAAAAGTGGTGGAGCCTGTTTTGCAAAAAGACGGAGGTTCCATTTATTACATCAATTTGTCACAAGACGATTTCAAATTGGGAGGTTCATCCTTGGCACAAATCTTGAATTCCATTGGAAACGAAGCGCCAACTATCAAAGATGCGGCTTTCTTCAAAAATGCTTTCAACACGATTCAAGAATTGATTTTGGACAATCAAATTTTGGCCGGACACGATATCGGAAGCGGTGGTTTGATTACCACTTTATTGGAAATGTGTTTTGCTGACCTGAATTTGGGTGCCAAAATTGACTTCTCCGTTTTCGAAGAAAAAGACATCATCAAATATTTGTTTTCCGAAAATATCGCAGTGGTTTTCCAAGCCAAAGACGATAGCACGGTAGAAAATGTGTTGAACAACAAAGGAGTTGCTTTCCATAAATTAGGAAAAGTGACCGACAATGGTATTTTGGACTTTGGTCCTTGCGGATTGGAAATTGCCAAATACAGGGATGTTTGGTTCAAAACCTCTTTCTTGTTGGATCAAAAACAATCCAAAAACGGAACAGCCCAAGCTCGTTTCGACAATTATAAAAACCAAGCATTAAATTATACTTTTCCTGCTCATTTTACCGGAAAAGCACCTGTTATCGATGCTTCAAAACCAAGACCAAAAGCAGCCATCATTCGTGAAAAAGGAAGTAATTCCGAGCGTGAAATGGCAAATGCTATGTACTTGGCAGGTTTTGACGTGAAAGACGTTCATATGACCGATTTAATCTCGGGACGCGAAAATCTGGAAGACATCCAATTCATTGGAGCGGTTGGAGGATTCTCGAATTCGGATGTTTTGGGCTCTGCCAAAGGTTGGGCCGGAGCCTTTTTATACAACGAAAAAGCCAAAACCGCCTTGGACAATTTCTTCAAAAGAGAAGATACTTTGTCAGTGGGAATTTGTAACGGTTGCCAATTGTTGATGGAATTGGAAAAAATCAATCCAGAGCACGAAGTACACGGAAAAATGTTGCACAACGACAGCCACAAACACGAAAGCATCTTTACATCGGTGACGATTCAAGAAAACAAATCGGTGATGTTATCGACTTTGGCCGGAAGCACTTTGGGAGTTTGGGTTTCACACGGAGAAGGAAAATTCCATTTGCCTGAACCGGAAGCCAATTACAATATCGTTGGAAAATACGGTTACGACAGTTATCCTGCGAATCCAAATGGTTCCGATTACAACACGGCAATGCTTTGCGATACAACAGGTCGTCACTTGGTGATGATGCCGCACATCGAGCGTTCGACTTTCCAGTGGAACTGGGCGAATTATCCAAAAGACAGAAACGACGAGGTTACGCCTTGGCACGAAGCTTTTGTGAATGCCAGATTGTGGATTGAGAAACACTAACAGTAAACTTCATAAAATAGAAAAGCGCCTCTTTCGAGACGCTTTTTTTTATGGCTGATTGTAATTAAAATCTAAAACCAAGACTTAGCTGGTGCCACATGTTTTTGTAACGTGGCGTGGTGGAATTTCCGTCACCATCATTGTTTTTGACATCCCAACCTGTCCTCAGGCCCAAAACCAAATTGTTTAACGTAAAATCGAGTCCGCCGGTCAAGCAAAAGGTGTTTTTGCGAATATTGTCATTATTGAAATCTTGCTGTTGGGTTGAACTAATGCTTCCACCGGTAAAATCGTCTTTCTGGCTGGTCAAATACGAAAATTGGGGACCGAACAACAAGGTTACCTCTTTAGCCGGCTTAACCGCAAACAAAATCGGCACATCAATATAATTTGTTGTTCGGGTCATGTTGTAGGTGCTTCCCAGATACGTTCCAGAAGACTTGAATCCTTTTTGCGAAAACAAAAGCTCTGGCTGGATTCCAATAAATTTCCCAAAAGGAATGGCTACAAAAGCTCCGCCGGCAAATCCAAATTTGGAATCAGCCACAAAGTTTTGGCTTTCAGAATCATAGACATTGGAATAATTAACCCCAGCTTTTAATCCGAAAGACATTGCTTCACGATTGTCGGCCAAGGGAGCAGTTTGTGCCTTTCCATTTGTTGTCAAGATAGCGACGAATGCCATCATTAAAATTACTTTTTTCATTTTTTAATTTTAAGTTATTAGCGTTTTGTTTGTTGTTTTACAAAGATGCTTGAGTTCTCGAAAAAGTGGCTTACAAAATATTTGGCAAAAGTTGCAAAATTGCCACACATCCAGCAGAACCAGCATTTAAAGGCTTTTTTGTTGTTTTGACCGTCCATCTTTTTAAATACATTTAAAATCAACACACACGCTTATTTTATGGACTTCACACCTAAAAACTTCTTTAGTGACATAATTTTAGTTAAAAAATTCCATATTCAATTTCAATTCACTAAATTTCGGCAAAAGGACAAAAATGACGGGAAAACATAATTTAATTCCAAAGGACGAATTTCTGTTGGAACATTTTTTTGAGCTATCCAATGATTTATTTTGCATTGCCGGATACGACGGTTATTTCAAGAAAATAAATCCTGCTGTTTCCAAGTTGTTGGGATACAGCAACGAAGAACTGTTTTCAAATCCCATCAGTACTTTTATCCATCCCGATGATCGGGAAATTACCTCAAAATTCCGTAACGAACTCAAGAAGAACAATCCGTTGCTGAATTTCGAGAACAGGTATGTTACCAAAAGTGGGGAAATCGTTTGGTTGTCCTGGACTTCCATGCCTATAGACAACGAAAAATTGGTTTATGCCATTGCCAAAAACATTACCCACAATAAAAAACACGAAGAAGAGCGAAATTTACTGTTGACCAATTTTACAAAAATCAACAAGGATCTCAAAAAATTGAGCTACACCAATTCCCACGATTTGAGGTCACCGGTAAACAATCTCCTTTCCATTTTCAGTCTTTTGGATGTTTCCAAAATTGAGGACGAGGAGACACTTCAATTTATAGAAATGCTAAAATCGACCAGCGAAAGCCTGAGACAAGCCCTGAATGATTATGTGGACATCTTGATTCTGGAAGAGAACAATAACGCCCAAATTGAACAATTAAGTTTGGAAGAATCGCTTAAAACTGTCTCTCGTTCCATCAATTCACTCATTCAAGATTCCAGGACAACCATCAATGCGGACTTTTCAGAACTGGAAAAAATTAATTTCAACAAAGCCTATCTGGAAAGCACCTTCCTAAATTTAATCACGAATTCCATCAAATATGCCGTGCCGGGTCGGTTGCCCATTATCACCATTTCTTCCCGAAAAACGAATGGAACCAGCCAATTGATTTTTTCCGACAATGGCCAAGGATTTGACATGAACGTGGTAAAAGACAAAATTTTTGGCTTGCACCAGAAATTCCACAATCATGTAGACAGTAAAGGAATTGGACTCTATTTGGTGCACAACCACATCAACAGTTTGGGAGGCAGCATTACCGTGGAAAGCGAAGTCAACGTGGGAACCAAATTCATCTTGTCCTTTAAAGATTGAAAGCAACAATCTTGTTCGTGACAATAAAGTCATTTTAGTTTACACTTATATTTACCGCTTACAAATGGTATGTTTTCGGTGTTTTGTTTTACAATTAAACGCTGAACAATCCTTTTTTCATCAAAAAAATTTCACGATACTTTTTTTTTACTAATTTGCAAATAATTAATACTATTTGAAATGACTGAAATCACCAGATTATTTGATTTTCCTTACTACCAATTGGAGCATTACAACATTCCGGATGCCCTGGTTACCAAGTATAATGGTGTTTGGGTTAAAACATCGACAGAGGAATATATAGCCAAAGCCAATGCCGTTTCGAGGGCATTATTGCGGATGGGAATCCAAAAAAACGACAAAATCGCCCTGATTTCCACCAACAACAGGACAGAATGGAATATCATGGACATCGGCATCCTGCAAACCGGGGCGCAGACCGTCCCCATCTATCCGACTATTTCCGAAACGGATTACGAATACATCCTCAATCATTCGGGTGCCATCTATTGTTTTGTATCCGATATTGAAGTGTTGCAAAAAATAAATCTAATCAAATCGAATCTGCCCAACCTGAAGGAAGTATTTTCATTCGACGAAATTGAAGGATGCAAAAACTGGAACCATCTACTGGCTCTTGGCGCAAACCAAAGCAATCAAGATGTGGTGGAAGACCGAAAAAACAGCATCAAAACAGAAGATTTGGCCACCATAATCTACACTTCAGGAACCACCGGAAAACCCAAAGGCGTGATGCTTTCCCATAAAAACATCGTGTCCAATGTCATCGACAGCTCGCCAAGAATTCCGTTCGAAAAAGGGAAAAGTCGCGCCATGAGTTTCTTGCCGGTTTGCCATATTTTCGAAAGAATGATTTTGTATTTATACCAATATTACGGCGTTTCGATTTATTTTGGAGAATCAATAGACAAAATTGGCGACAACATAAAAGAAGTAAGACCAACCGTAATGTCATGCGTGCCAAGGCTTATTGAAAAAGTGTATAACAGCATTTATTCAAAAGGACTAGAGTTGAAAGGCATTAAAAGAAAATTATTCTTTTGGGCAGTAAATTTGGGTTTACGATATAAACCTTATGGAGCCAATGGATTTTGGTATGAATTGCAATTAAAAATAGCCCGTAAACTCATTTTTAGCAAATGGAGACAAGGTTTGGGAGGCAATCTAGATTTACTGGTTTCGGGAAGCGCAGCTTTGCAACCAAGGCTTGCCAGGGTATTCGCCGCAGCAGAAATGCCCGTGGTGGAAGGCTATGGATTGACCGAAACTTCGCCCGTGATTTCCGTAAACGACATGCGAAATTTTGGTTTCAAAGTCGGAACCGTGGGCAAATTAATCGACAACGTGGAAGTAAAAATTGCCGAAGACGGGGAAATTCTTTGCAAAGGTCCCAACGTGATGATAGGCTACTACAAAGACGAAGAATTGACCAAGCAGGTCTTGGCGGACGGATATTTCCACACTGGCGACATTGGCGAGATTGACAGCGAAGGTTTCCTCAAAATTACCGATCGAAAAAAGGAAATGTTCAAGACTTCGGGCGGCAAATACATTTCTCCCCAATTGTTGGAAAACGCCATGAAACAATCGCGTTTCATTGAGCAAATCATGGTAATAGGTGATGGACAAAAAATGCCGGCTGCCTTTATTCAACCCAACTTTGAATTCGTCAGGGAATGGGAAAAACTGCATAAAATTCCCGTGGACAAAACCAATGAAGAACTAGTTTCCAATCCGAAAGTCATCGAACGCATCCAGGAAGAAATAGACATTTTGAACAAGAAATTTGGAAATTGGGAACAAATCAAACGTTTCGAATTGACACCTGATGTTTGGTCCATTTCGGGCGGACATCTCACTCCTACCCTAAAACTGAAACGGAAAATCATCATGGAAAAATACAGTGATTTGTACCAGAAAATTTATGGCTAAAAATCTCAAACCTCAATTTCCAGTTCAATTTTTCCTTTCTAATATCTTAATCAAGTCCTCAATTTATTGGGGATTTTTTTATGGATAATGAATGAATTTAAAAAATAATTTGAATTATTATGCGCGCATAGCATTTTTGCCTATATTTGGAGAACCAAAGACCAAACAAACAACAATTGCGCATGAAAGACAAAACCATCGACTACATACTGCGTGCCACTTGGCAAGCGGTTGCCAGAATGTACAATGAAGAAGCGTCCAATTACGGTGCAACAATGGCAACAGGTTTTACTTTGTTGTCCATCGACAAGGACAAAGGCACACCGTCCACAACATTGGGACCCAAAATGGGCATGGAGGCCACGAGCCTGACAAGAACCTTGAAATCCATGGAAGAAAAGGGTTTGATTATTCGAAAAAAGAATCCCTTTGACGGTCGTGGCGTGTTAATCTACTTGACCGATTTTGGAAAAGAAAAAAGGGAGCTCTCCAAAGAAACGGTTCTAAAATTCAATGAAGCCGTGAGACAAAATATATCTGCCGAAAAATTGGAACATTTCATGGAAGTTTCTGAAATCATCAACGAATTGATTGCCGAAAAGAAAATATTTTGATTTCAAAAATATTCTGGATAAAAGATAGTTTACATCAAGTAAAACTATAAACAAAAACCATAAACCGTTTAAAATGAAACGATCTATTAAAAAAGTTGCAGTAATTGGATCCGGTATCATGGGTTCGGGAATTGCTTGTCATTTTGCCAATATCGGTGTCGAAGTATTGCTTTTGGACATCATTCCAAACGAACTTACCGAAGCCGAAGCAAAAAAAGGATTGACTTTGGAGAGCAAAATAGTTCGCAATCGATTGGTCAACGAACATTTTCAAAATGCCCTAAAATCGAAACCATCTCCTATTTACCATCCAAAATTTGCCAGCCGAATCACGACCGGAAACACCACCGACGATATGGAGAAAATCGCTGCTGTCGATTGGATTATCGAGGTAGTCGTGGAACGTTTGGACATCAAAAAAATGGTTTTCGAACAAATCGAAAAATTCCGCAAACCGGGAACTTTGGTAACCTCCAACACTTCAGGGATTCCGATTCATTTTATGGGCGAAGGTCGAAGCGAGGATTTCCAGAAACATTTCTGCGGAACCCACTTTTTCAATCCTGCACGTTATTTGAAGTTATTCGAAATCATTCCCGGCCCACAAACTTCAACCGAAGTCCTTGATTTTCTAGCTAATTATGGCGAGAAATTCTTGGGAAAAACTTCGGTCGTGGCCAAAGACACTCCTGCCTTTATTGGAAACAGAATTGGTATCTTCGGAATCCAAAGTTTGTTTCATTTGGTGAAAGAATTGGGATTGACCATCGAAGAAGTGGATAAATTGACCGGTCCGGTTATTGGAAGACCAAAATCGGCTACATTTAGAACCGTTGACGTGGTTGGTTTGGACACTTTGGTACACGTTGCCAACGGTATTTATGAAAATTGCCCAAATGACGAAGCCCACAAGCTGTTCAAATTACCCGATTTCATTACCAAAATGATGGAAAACAAATGGTACGGAAGCAAAACGGGACAAGGTTTTTACAAAAAAGAAGGGGCAAACATCTTGTCTTTGGACCTAAACTCGATGGAATATCGTGCTCCCAAAAAAGCTTCGTTCGCCACTTTGGAATTAACCAAAACCATCGACAAACCCATCAATCGGTTTAAAGTTTTGATCAAAGGAACAGACAAAGCAGGCGAATTCTACCGAAAAAGTTTTGCCGGATTGTTCGCTTATGTTTCCAACAGGGTTCCCGAAATATCGGACGAACTATACAAAATTGACGATGCTATGAAAGCCGGTTTTGGCTGGGAAAACGGTCCTTTCGAAATCTGGGATGCCATTGGTGTTGCCAATGGAATCGAAATAATGAAAGCCGAAGGATTAGTTCCAGCTGCTTGGGTTACTGATATGTTGGCTTCCGGAACTTCAAGTTTTTATTCCATCAAAGAAGGCGCTACTTATTTCTACAATATTCCAAACAAAACACAGACCAAAGTTCCGGGACAAGATGCCTTCATCATCCTGAACAACATTCGCGAAAGCAAAAAAGTATGGAGCAATAGCGGAGCCATTATCCAAGATCTAGGCGACGGAATCTTGAACTTGGAATTTCAGTCGAAAATGAATACGATAGGTGGCGATGTTTTGCAGGCCATCAACAAAGCCATTGATTTATCCGAAAAGGAATACCAAGGTTTGGTTATTGGAAACCAAGGAGCGAATTTCTCGGTGGGTGCCAATATAGGAATGATCTTTATGATGGCGGTCGAACAAGAATATGACGAAATGAATATGGCCATCAAAATGTTCCAAGACACGATGATGCGAGTGCGTTATTCTGGAATTCCAGTGGTAGTTGCGCCTCACGGGATGACTTTGGGCGGCGGTTGCGAGATGAGCA
>JAGNPF010000357.1 GCA_017989775.1 Flavobacterium sp. | reverse complement strand
GCACGAGCCACACCATGCAATGATTCGTTCCACCAGTTGTATTCCGGTATTCCAAGACGTTCGATGGCAGGGGAAGAATCCATCAATTGACTTATTTTTTCGTCCACAGTCATCTTGGATACCAAATCATTTACTCGTTGTTCGATAGGTAGATTTGGATTTTTAAACGGCAAGTTTTGCTGTGCAAAAGTGGTTATTGTCATTAGTGTTATGATAAACACTAGGGAATGTTTTTTTCTCATTCTTTTTTTGAGATTAGGTATTTGGGTTATTTTTTTTGCCAGCTATTTGGTGTTTTTATGCAGGATTTTGCTTTCTTTGATTGCAATGGAAACAAAATTAGCTATTTAATTTTCATTTTGTTAGGGGTAAATTGCTATTTGAAGGATGCCATAAAACTTGCCGTTATGTTTTTTTTAATTTTTAGAAATGTACAACCGGGGATAAAATGCTATTTAAGAAGGGGTATTTGGCTAGGAAGAGCTGTTATTTTAGGTTTAGATGGGAATTTTGATAAATTTGTAATTAGTACGGTCTAAAATAAAATACATTTTGAAAAGAACTTTAATTGTTGCTTTTTTTTGTCTAGTTTTCGAATTGTGTTGCGCTCAATCTTTTGGGGTTTTGAAGCATTTTTCGCATGATGCAAAGTTAAGCCAGTCCCATATTCTCGATATTCAACAGGATGCGAAAGGATTTATTTGGTTGGGCACTTTCAATGGTTTGATTCGATATGATGGAAATGCTTTTCAAAATTTTGAGGTATTGGAGCGAGGAAGATTGAATTTGTTGTCCAACCGTGTTTCCAGTTTCAAATTTGACAAAAGTGGCCGAATTTGGATCAAGTCCGAAAAAGACGAGGTTTATTATTTTGACACCCGAAACCTGAGTTTTCATTATCCCTTGGGAGGGCATTCCAAAGGGCATTCCAACGTTTTTTTCAAGGAATTCAAGCTCGTGTCTTCCGGAAGAGTATGGTTGTTTTCCGAGAACAAAAACTACTTGACCGTTTTGGAAACGAACAACGACACAAGACGTATCGTTTTTGATTCGACTAAACTTCGCGGAGGCAAAATTACGGATGTATTCGAAGACAGTATGGGGACTACCTGGTTTTTGACGGATTTCGGCATCTGCAAGTTGAAAAAAGGAGAGCTGAAGCCTGAATATTTCTTTTTTGACATGACCCGGCTTTCGGGAAAATCATATTCATTTAATGCTGTTATGGAATTAAATGATGAACTGTGGTTTGGAGGAACCAATGGCAAACTTAGTCGTTATTCAAAAAAAGCAAGCACGTTTTTTGACCTGCAGCTTGGGATTAATTCGGATATAGTTAGAATCAAACATATTAATGGCGGCAAGGTACTTATTGTTACCAAAACAGACGGGATTTGTTGTTATGACATAAAATCAGGGAAATTGGATGTTTACAACAGCAAAACAACAGCAGGATTTCCGAATGGAAATATTATATATATGGGATTGACCCATTCCAGACAGTTTTGGTTTGAAACTTCGGCTTCAGGCATCTATAAATTTGATTTGATTGGCAGGAAGTTGAAACACCTGCAGTCTGATTCAAGTGATCCTACCATAGTTGGAGGAGATCGAAAAACATTTTTATTGACTGCCCCCAATGGAACAGTCTGGGTTCAACCCAAAGGAGGAGCATTGTCTTATTGGGATAAACAACAGGACAAATTGTTTTCCATTTCGCACTATATGAAGGAGTCAAAAGAGAAGGTTTCCGACGTCATGCATGCGGCAACATTCGACAAATTAGGGAATATGTGGTTTTGCTCTTACAGAAAAGGGTTGGACTTGATGACTTTTAACAACAATAATTTCTCCGTTTTAAAATTGGACTCGTTTGGAGGCAGAATGAAGAATAACGTCAGGAGTTTAATGGAAGACAAAAGAGGCAATCTTTGGGTGGCTTGTCGTTCCCAGAAAATAACCTTGATGAATCCTGGAAAAAAGAAAATCGGCATGTTGGGAGCCGATGGCACCTTGTCTGCCAATAGTCCAGGATGGGGCTCCGATATTTACCACATGTTGGAAGACAAAAAAGGCAGGATTTGGTTGGGAACGAAGGGAAATGGATTGTTTTGTTTGATACCCGGACAACAACCATTTAATTACAAGGTAATTCATTATAAATACAATGAGTTTGACCGTTACAGTATCAGCTCGGATAAAATTTACAGGATTTATCAGGCAGCTTCGGGCAAGATTTATTTGGCTACCTGGGGTGGTGGCTTGAATCTAATTCAGGAGTCGAATAAGGGGATTCGTTTTGTGAATTATCGAAACGAATGGAAGCACTATCCCATAAAATCAGCGGACAGGGTCCGTTCCGTAGTCGAGAACAAGGAGCATCAATTGTTTTTTATTTCCTCCTACAAGCTTTTCTCTTTTTCTGGAGAAAACAAAGCTGCTGGAAAATTGAAATTCAAGGAGTTCCCGCAGGTTGAGGGCAATGACATCTTGGATGTTGTGGTGACTTCCGAAAATAGGTTGGCATTGGCAACCAATGGAAAAGGATTTCTATTGGCTGATTTGAATGAAAAAGGGGAACTGAACATTCAATCTTTTGGCGAAGAAACCATCGGATTCCCCATTGATGAAGTGGTGGCGATGCAGGAGGACAAATCAGGAAAAATGTGGCTTATGGCAGATAACCAGCTTTTTCGTTTTGATATCCAAAATAATACCGCAGAAACTTTTCCGGAATTAAAATCACTCATAGGTAATGAAATTTTTTCGGAAGCCACAAAATGTCGCCTTGCCAATGGCGAAATTGTTTTGGGT
>JAGNPF010000356.1 GCA_017989775.1 Flavobacterium sp. | reverse complement strand
ACAACGGCGAACAGTAGTACAAATTTTTTCATTATTGGAATTTTTATTAAAAATACAAAAACTATCCCAAAATATTGTTTAACAAAACATTCACCTCATCTACATTTTTCACGGCATCTTTTCTCATGATTAATTGATTGCCTTTTTTGTGAAAATTTATTTTTTTTCTCCCATTTTCATTTTTCTGCAAAAATATTTTTTTTGGTGAAATTTTTGATATATATTTGCCACATCATTCACATGTAATGATAACGCATCCCGAAATGTTTCATCATTTCGGCCCAAGCCTCCGAAAGGGGCTTTTTTTTTTAAACTACTAATCATGAAAAAAGTTAATTTCTACATCGATGGTTTTAATTTCTACTTCGGTTTAAAAGAAATGTGTAAACATAAACCCGATTGGCGAAAATTCTATTGGATAGATATTGTAAAATTATGCGCCGAATTTTTAAATGAGAATGAGGAAATTGGCGAAGTACACTATTTTACTGCAAGACCTAAAAATAAAGGAAAAACAACACGCCAAAATATGTTGATGAGTTGCAATAAAGCAATAAATGGTGAAAAATTTAAAATACACTATGGGAAATATCAAGATAAGCCTATGATTTGCCGAGCTGAAGATGGTTGTGGCAAGTCCTTTATGCATTGGGAAGAAAAACAAACGGATGTAAATCTTGCTATAAAAATGATTGAAACTTGTCATTATGATGAGTGCAATAAAATTGTATTAATTTCAGGCGATTCGGACTTTTTACCCCCTTTAAAATTAATTAAGAATTTTTATAAAGAAAAAGATTTACTGGTAATGTTTCCACCAACAAAATATACAAATTCTATAATTCAATTAGGAATTCCATATTTACACCTTGATAAACATAAACCTAAATGGAATAAATCATTAATGGAAAGCGTTATTGAAATAGATGGAAAAACATATAGAAAACCAATTGAATGGAATTAAGTTACTCCAAAATATTTCTTAACAAAACATTCACCTCATCTACATTTTTCACACCATCTTTTCTCATCATGAGTTGATTGCCTTCTTTACCAGATTTTTCCTTGAGTTGAGCTTCTCGTGGATTTTGAGAAAGGTAAGCGATAATATTTCTGAATTTTTCGCTTTGGTAGAATTTATCTTGAGGATTATCTGGGAAATAACCTAAGAAAATTCCGTTTTTCATCACGATTTTATCAAAACCAATTTCCGCTGCGAGCCATTTCAGTTCTACAGATTTCAACAAATTAACGGCTTCTTTCGGTAAATTCCCGAATCTATCAACCAATTCATTTTCAAATTTCTGCAACTCTTCTTTGGTTGGAATTTCTGCTAATTTTTGGTATAATGACAATCTTTCTTCCGTAGAATTTACGTAAGAATCTGGCAACATCAACTCAAAATCAGTGTCAATATTAACTTCTTTCTGAGATTTGAATAATTTTTTACGGTCTTCTTCATTCTCAAATAAATCTTGGAAATCATCTTCGTTTTGCAATTCTTCCAAGGCTTCTTGCATCAATTTTTGATACGTTTCAAAGCCCATTTCATTGATAAAACCACTCTGTTCTGCTCCCAATAAATCTCCAGCTCCTCTGATTTCTAAATCTTTCATCGCAATTTGGAAACCGCTTCCTAAATCCGAAAACTGCTCTATCGCTTCGAGACGTTTTCTGGCATCCGAAGTCATCATATCAAACGGTGGCGTAATCAGATAACAAAAAGCCTTTCTGTTGCTTCGCCCCACTCTTCCACGCATTTGGTGCAAATCTGCCATCCCAAATTTCTGCGCATCATTTATAAAAATCGTGTTCGCATTCGGAACGTCTACTCCAGATTCTACAATCGTAGTAGAAACCAAAACATCATATTTCCCTTCCATAAAATCGAGAATTCTGGCCTCCAATTCTTTTCCGTCCATTTGTCCGTGACCTGTAATCACTCTCGCATCTGGAACCAAACGCTGAATTAATCCTGCAATATCCTTCAGATTTTCAATTCTATTATTGATGAAATAAACCTGTCCGTCTCTTTGAATTTCGTAAGAAATCGCATCTCGAAGAATTTCTTCATTAAATCCAACAATTTGTGTATCAACTGGTTGTCGATTTGGCGGTGGCGTTTTAATGACCGATAAATCTCTTGCAGCCATCAAAGAAAACTGAAGCGTTCTTGGAATTGGCGTTGCTGTTAAAGTCAAAGTGTCAATATTTGCTTTTAACGTTTTGAGTTTATCTTTTACATTTACGCCGAATTTATGCTCTTCGTCAATAATCAATAACCCTAAATCTTTGAATTCTATATCTTTACCAACCAATTGATGCGTTCCGATAACGATATCAATTTTACCATTTTTGAGACCTTCTTTGGTTTCATTTTTTTGTTTTGTAGAACGGAAACGATTCAAATACGAAATATTGACAGGAAAATCTTTCAATCTTTCTTTGAAACTTCTGTAATGTTGAAACGCCAAAATCGTGGTAGGAACCAAAACCGCGACTTGCTTTCCATCGGTTGCCGCTTTGAAAGCCGCTCTAATCGCCACTTCCGTTTTTCCGAAACCAACGTCTCCACAAATCAATCGGTCCATTACGCCATCATTTTCCATGTCATTTTTTACATCTTGCGTTGCTTTTTCCTGATCTGGAGTATCTTCGTAAATGAAACTCGCCTCTAATTCATTCTGCAAATAAGAATCCGGCGAAAACGAAAAACCTTTTGCCGTTTTTCTCTGAGCATATAATTTGATGAGGTCAAATGCAATTTGTTTAACTTTTGCTTTGGTTTTTTGCTTTAAAGTTTTCCAAGTTGGAG
>JAGNPF010000355.1 GCA_017989775.1 Flavobacterium sp. | reverse complement strand
TATTTTTGACCCAAACCTTGAATTCGACAAACGAAACAATCTTTTTAAAACTTTTAGAATGAAAAAAATACTGATGTTGCTCTTGATTTTCCCCCTTTCCAGTTGTGTCGAAATGCAGCAAGTCATCAACCAGCTTCCGCAAACACAAAACATGGGCACCATCGATATTTCGGCAGGATTAAAGGAAGCCTTGAACAACGGAATTTCCAAACAAGTAAGCAAATTGACGGCCGTGGACGGTTTTTACAGAAACGAGGCCGTAAAAATCCTCTTGCCCGAAGAATTGAAAAAAGTGGATTCCAGCTTGAGAAAAATTGGACTGGGTTCCTTGGCTGATGAAGGACTGAAAGTACTCAATCGCGCTGCCGAAGATGCGGTTAAAGAAGCCACTCCCATATTTGTGGATGCCGTAAAAAACATGTCTTTCGCGGATGCCAAAACCATTTTGATGGGCAACGAAAACGCGGCAACGACTTATTTGCAAAACACGACTTCAACCGCTTTGTACAGAAAATTCAATCCCGTAATCAAAAATTCGTTCACGAAAGTGGGCGCCGACAAGGTTTGGGCCAACATCATCAGTAAATACAACGTCATTCCATTCGTGAAAAAAGTAAATCCAGACTTGACCGATTACGTGACCAACCAAGCTATGACGGGCGTTTTCAAAATGATAGCCGTCGAAGAAAAAAACATTAGAACCAATTTGAATTCGAGAACTTCCACTTTGCTGCAAAAGGTTTTTGCTATGCAAGACAAAAGATAAGCCAAAACTTGCCAAACACTAAATACACTAGATTAAGCAAGGCCAACTTGCTCCAAAATAAAAATTATGCAAAAGATTATCATACTCATACATTGTGAAGACCAGAAGGCGATCATATCAACGGTAACCAATTATATTGCCTCGAATGATGGAAACATCGTCTATTTGGACCAACATGTCGATGCCGACGAAAACGTGTTTTTCATGCGCTTGGAATGCGAATTCAGCGCCAAAAACTGGGATTTGCAATCCCTGAAGGCTGATTTTGAAAAACGATTGGCCATTCCTTTCAATATGTATTGGGAAATGTACACTCAGGAACAAAAACCCAAAATGGCTTTGTTTGTTTCCAAGTACGACCATTGTTTGTACGACTTGTTGGGGCGTTACAGCGCCGAGGAACTGCCGTTGGAAATCCCCGTAATCATAAGCAACCACAAAGATTTAAAGTCGGTGGCCGATCGTTTTTCGATTCCGTTCCACCACGTACCCTTTACCAAGGAAATCAAGGAAGAAGGCGAAAAAGCCCAATTGGAATTATTGCAACAGTACGGAATTGACTTTATCGTTTTGGCACGTTACATGCAAATTATCACGCCCAACTTGATAGCCAAATACAAAAACAAAATCATCAACATCCACCATTCGTTTTTGCCTGCTTTTCCGGGAGCAAAACCCTATCATTCCGCTTTCAAACGTGGGGTGAAAATTATTGGTGCCACCAGCCACTATGTAACCGAAGGTTTGGATGAAGGCCCAATTATCGAGCAAGACATTGCCCGTGTTTCACACAGCCATTCAATAGAAGATTTTATCATGAAGGGACGCGACTTGGAGCGAATGGTTTTGGCCAGGGCCGTAAAATTGCACGCCGAAAGAAAAACGATGGTGTACGACAACAAAACGGTCGTGTTTTCCTAGAAAAAACAGCCAGATTGGATTTGCATGGACTGTTGCCCAACATTGGGACAGCCACAATAAAATCCACTCTATTTAGCTGTTGTTAAAAACATTAACGTAACTACAACAAAGTAATAACAAATCCTTAACAGCAAAAAATCAAAAAGTACGTGACCTTTGCAGAGTAATGAATTGGTTATTTATTATTTGGTTTTGGTTAGTAAAAGGATTGCCGACATTTTAGGATGTCGGCATTTTTTTTAATCCAAAAACATTCCATGATTTTATGGGTTTCAATGGTATTGAAACCAGGTTACTGCTTATTGCATTTCCAACAAACGGTGTTGAATTATCCCTTTTCACCATCAAAAAACACCAACCAGCTTCATTTGTTTTCACAAAAAAAATATTACAAAAAAAACACCTCACAGCACAACACACTAACAACAAGCAAATTAAAACATATTACTTTTAACAAATCCCAAAAAACCAAGTTTTGAAGAGTAAAAACTTAACGTATGACCAACAAACTAATAACAAATCATTAACAGCAATAAATCAAAAAGTTGATGATCTTTGCAACGTAGTAAACTGGTTATTTACTACGGAATAATAAATTGGTTATTTATTATTTGGTTTTTGGTTAGTTAGGTAAAAAATCGCCGGCATTTTAGGATGTCGGCATTTTTTTTATCGTGTTGAACCAATAAAAGACAAAACTTCCTTGTTGAAAACAAGGGGCTGCTCCACGTTTACCACATGGCCACACTTTTCAATCACAAACAATTGGGATGCTTTTTGGTGTTTTTCGACCACCAATCGCACCGATGGCAAAAACATGTAATCTTCCTCGCCCATCACATAAAGAGTGGGAATATCCAGTTCCATTTGACGGAACCATTTGAGCAAAGGATTGATTTCGGCGGTGAGCTTGAACCATTTGATGAATTCCTTTTGGTACAACTTTTTGGCCTCGTTGATGAATAGCAAGCGCGACTGTTTGTGGTTTTTTTTGGGCATGATCACGAAGGCAAAAAATCGGTACAAAACTAGATAAGGCAAAATATATTTGAACATATTGCCCAATTTCATCAAGATTTGCGAACGAAAATTCATTTTCAGGATGGCTCCGCCCAAAACCATACTTTGC
>JAGNPF010000044.1 GCA_017989775.1 Flavobacterium sp. | reverse complement strand
AAACTATGTTTGACATCGTTTACAGGGAAATGCCAAAACCGGATTTGTATGTTTATTTATATCAAAATACCGAGCGTTTGCTGGAAAACATCAAAAAAAGAGGCAGAAGTTACGAGCAAAATATTCCAGCAGATTATTTGGACAAAATCAATAGTGGTTACTTGGATTACATTAAATCGCAAACGAATTTGAACGTCTTGATTATCGATGTTTCCGACAAGGATTTTGTAAAAAATCAGGAAGATTATGTCTATATCTTGGACAAAATTCAACAGAAAATTAGAGCTTAATTCATTATCTTTTTAAGGAGAAATGACCTTTTGCTTCTCTCCCGTCTTCTAATTTTAGGGTGAACCAATAATCATCAGCTGGCAAAGGAACACCGTTGTAAGTGCCGTCCCAACCTTGACTTGAATAAGGAATCCATTGTTTTAAAAGTTTTCCATATCGATCAAAGATATAAATTATCGATTTTGAATTGTAAGTTGCATTTACTCCTTTTATGTTCCAATAATCGTTAAACCCATCATTGTTTGGGGTGAAGAATTTTGGAGCGCCCACAAGTACAATTTCTTGATTAATTGAACCGCAACCATTTTTATCATTGATATATACAACGTGAATTCCGGCGGGAACATTATTGAAAAAATTGGAATCTTGCCAAAACCCGCTTGGTTCATCTAGGCTGTATTCGTAAGCTCCAGGTCCTGTTACATTGACGTTACAGTATTGACATCCTTTAAATCCACAACATCTACCGAAACCAAAGTGGCAATATTTGAAGCAGTGACCTTAATGGTTCTAATCCTGCCACAACCCAAATGATTTTTCACTTCAACAGTATAAACTCCTTCGGCATTTACGCTTAAAGTTGGGGAATTCGAACCAACATTTACACCATCTTTTGTCCAAACATAATCGTAATTAGTTGTTGGAGAATTATCAGTAATACCCGCATCTAGAGTTACAAAGAATGTCGATATATTGGAACAAATTAATTTATTTGAATTTCCATCCAAATTTATATCAATCTTAGGAACAGGATTGACAACAAAACTTAAAGTTGTCGATGCCGTGCAAATTGTGTTTAATGGATTTTGAACTTTTGCAGTGACATTTTGAGTTCCAGTTAAAAATGGATTGGGCAAAGGACTTGGCAAAAGAACATTATTTTGATCGTAGTATTTGACCACCATTCCAGTTTGACCACCAAGGATTGTGGTTTCGAATGTCGAGGTATCAAAACCAAATTTTCCATCTTGATTAATCGGATTGGCTTCGTCATCACAAGCAGTTGTCAAACTTGAAGAAACAGGGAATGCAACCGGAGAATTATCTACAATGAATTGAATGGTTGTTTCGTCATAACAATGTTGTGGGGTGTTATTGGTCACAACGGCTTTAATGGTTTGCGAAGTTGATGTGAAATTTGCAGGGAATGGACTTGTAATCAAAACTCCGTTGGCATCTTTCAGCGGATTATTATTTTGATCGAAATAAGTAACCGTCACATTGGTTTGTCCTTTCAACAAATCAGCTTGCAGTGAAGAGGTATTGAATGTAAAGATTCCATCATTGTTGTCATCACATTGTCTAGGAATTGTCACGGTATTGGCAACAGGTAAAGCTTCGACTTTTAAAGTTAAATAAGGTCCTAAACCATAACAAGCATTGTCTAAATTGCTGTCAATTCGAATCCAAATATCTTGCGAATTGGGGTAACCAATATTTCTATAATTTGAAATATCATTGATAACATTGGTTTCTGCCAAGGCATCCGATTCGTTTTTATAGTAAGTAATGTTGTAAACTTGATTTGTTGGTAATTGGGCTAGTAATATTGTTTTTGTTGAAGAGAAATCAAAAGTTGCTATTCCATCACGATTGTTATTGTTGGCATTATTGTTTCCGTTGGTATCTAGAAAATCATCACAAACTGGGGGAAATGGAATTTTAAAGTTTGGGTTAATGTTGGTAGCGGGAACTTTCAAATTGATTTTGGCAACACTATAGCACCCTGTTATTTTGTTAGCAACTCTTGCCCAAATGTCCATTAAAGTTGAAGTGGTATTTTCAAAAGCCAATTCGTTTGCAATCAAATCAGCGGCAATTGCATTTTCTGCTCCGTTTAATGAGGTGTAATACTTAAAAATTTCATTGGCTGAGTTTGCCGAAATTTTATCATTATTTACGGTTAAATTAAACAGTGTTTTCCCGTCCGAAATCAAATCTGTATCACATTGAACAATGGTAACGTCTTTGACGACTGGCAAAGGATTTACTGTTACTGGAACTTCGATTCGGGGTCTATTCAAGCAATCTTCAGTTGATACATCAACAAAATAAGAGGTTGTAGTGGCTAGAATTGGTGTTGTAAATGAATTTCCGGTGTGTAACAAGTTGCCAGTTTTGGCTGAGTCAAACCAATAAATGTTGCTGTTTTCAGATGCAGTTGCTTGAAGAATAACGCTTCCGGAGCCGCATATAGTAATAGGTATAGGTGTTGTGCTGGTTATTTTTGGGATGGTAATTTTGGTACTCGCCGAAATTTGCGGTAGCGGTGCGTCGCCGGGCATTCCGCCATATTCTACGATATATCCATTTGGGTAGTAGTTTCCTGGTGGGTCTCCTACTTCTGAAAGGTCATTCCAAGTTCCTGCATTTCCAACTGCTGGCGAAGTTATATGTGCATAATCTTCACCGTTTATCTTGGTGGTCGTGTTTGTGGTATTGTTGGGTTCATTAGGAGCATTCCAATTGGCATAATAAAATGGAGCTGTGGTAGTTCCGTTATTTTTTCCAATCCAAAAAGTGGTTCCCGCTTCTGGTCCTGTCACCCATTTCCACGTTCCTTCAGTTTCAGCATCGCTACCGCCAATCCAGCCAGTTCCGGGTGCTTGTGATCCAGCCAATTGTGCTTCGTCGGCAGATGTTAATGTTGCTAAATAGCCTTGTAAGCCATAATAAGTTTTTGCAGCAGCCTCATCCCTAGCTTTGGTCCAATTAATGCCTAAACTCGGAACATATTCGTAAAAATGTCCATTTGAAGGCAAGTAATTGGCTGAGCCAAAACCTAAATTAATAGAAAAATCTCTAGTTCCAGAAGGAGATAGGGACGAATTAGTAAATGTTACATCTTTAATTGCGGCTTCAAAATCTGAATAAGTAACCGGAATTCCTGTTGAACTAGATAGTTTTAGTTTTCCTTCTAATGTACTCCAAGATGTGGTAATTGTGGGATGTAAAAGTGGATTAGCTAGTGTTAATAAATCCTGACCTGAAACATAGCCTGAAGAAATTTGAATATAAATGGCATCTGTACCTGTTTCGGATGGATCGTGAGTTATTGTTACTCCAGTAACTATTTTTATGCTTGTGCTGGGACAATAGGTTTGGTTGCCTGTTGCCGTGATTATTGGAGGATCGATTGCATAGGTTGCTTCTGGAAGGAATAATAATAGTCCTAAAATTATTTTCAATAAAACATAATCTTTCATTTTATAAAAGTATTAATTTTTTTGAAAATAATAATAAATCTAATTTTTTTTACAGAATATCTAATTTTTTAATTTATGGAAGCATTGTTCTTTGGTGTAAATGTTTATTTGGGCCATTTCATTTTTTTGAACAAATCCCAAACCACGATTCCGGTACTTACCGAAATATTTAACGAATGCTTGGTGCCTAATTGCGGAATTTCGATACATCCATCGCACAATTCAACCGCTTCTTGAGATACGCCGTAAACTTCATTTCCGAAAACCAAGGCGTATTTTTTGTCTTCTTCGATTGCAAAATCTTGAAGAAAAACAGCACTTTCCACTTGTTCGATGGCGAGTACCGTTGTTTTTTCGTTTTTCAGGTTTCGGATAACTTCGAGAACGTCTTTGGTGTGTTCCCAAGCCACGGTTTCGGTGGCACCGAGGGCTGTTTTGTGAATTTCCTTGTTGGGAGGCGTGGCGGTAATCCCGCACAAATATATTTTTTCAATCAAAAAAGCATCTGCTGTTCTAAAAACCGAGCCAATATTGTGCAAACTGCGAATGTCATCCAGGATGATGATGATGGGTGTTTTTTCGGATTGCTTGAAATCTTCAATGGATTTTCGGTCGAGTTCACTGTTTTCTAGCTTTCTCATAAGTTTTTGGATGTGAGTTTAAATAAAAAAAGCCTCCAAGATTAAGGAAGCTTTTGTTTATTATATAATTTTAAATTTAGCTTTTTGTTGCTGGAGCAGCTGCTAATACAGTACCTTTGATAGTAAGTACTTTTGAAGGGCTTCCAGCTGCATTTGAGGTAATGGTTACCGTTTTGCTGAAAGGTTGTCCAGCTCTTGAAGTGTCATATTTTACTCCAATCACTCCTTTGGCTCCAGGAGCAATTGGCTCTTTTGAATAAGTTGGAACAGTACAACCACAAGAACCAGTGGCATTAGTTATGATTAACGGTTTGTTTCCATTGTTGGTAAAAACAAATTCTCGTTTTCCATCAGAATTTGCAGCAATAGTGCCATAATCAATGGTTTCGGTTACAAAAGCCATTCCAGCTCCTTCTACTTTAGGCAAAGCAGGTGTAGCTGTTTTTGTGGTTGTTTTTACAGTTGCTTTTTTTGCAGTTGTTTTTTTTGTTGTTTCTTGGGCATTGGAAAAAGTAAACGCCAACAGTGCTATTGATAGTGTAATAATTTTTTTCATTGTAAGTGTTGTTTGAAATTGGAGAGACAAATTTATAGAAAAATTCGAAACCCATTACTAAAATTATCTTAAATATATTTTAAATTTCTAGACTGTTCGTTATTCGCCATAAAATCTATAAATTCGCTTTCTGTTAAATTTTAAAAAAAATAGCATTTTGTCGTCAAAAGAAAAAGTGGTCAAGGAAACACCTTTAATGAAGCAATACAACGAAATCAAAAGGAAATATCCCGATGCTTGTTTGTTGTTTAGGGTGGGAGATTTTTATGAAACATTTGGCGAAGACGCTATTCGTGCTTCCAAAATTTTAGGCATAACCTTGACCAAACGTGGTGCGGGTTCAGAGACTGAAACGGCTTTGGCAGGTTTTCCGCATCATTCCATCAATACGTATTTGCCTAAATTGGTTAAAGCCGGGCTTCGTGTGGCAATTTGCGACCAACTCGAAGATCCAAAAATGACCAAAACCATCGTAAAGCGTGGCGTTACCGAATTGGTGACTCCTGGTGTTTCGATGAACGACGAGGTATTGCAATCCAAATCGAATAATTTCTTGGCCTCGGTTTATTTTTCCAATAAATTGATTGGGATTTCATTTTTGGATGTGTCCACAGGCGAATTTCTTACTGCTCAAGGCAATGCCGAATATATAGACAAGTTATTGCAGAATTTCAGTCCGAGCGAGGTACTGGTTCCTAAAAACAATAAAAATGATTTCCGGGAAACTTTCGGGGATGATTACCACAGTTTTTATCTCGAAGACTGGATGTACAAAGAAGATTATGCTTTCGAAACCTTGACCAAACATTTTCAGGTGATTTCCCTGAAAGGTTTTGGAGTCGAAGAATTGAAGGAAGGAATTATTGCTTCGGGAGCGATTTTATATTATTTGTCCGAAACCCAGCACAACAAAGTACAGCACATCACTTCCATTCAACGTATCGCTGAAGATGCTTACGTTTGGATGGATCGATTCACGATTCGCAACCTCGAATTGTATCACAGTTACAATCCCAATGCGGTGACGCTTTTGGATGTGATGGATAAAACGCTTTCGCCAATGGGTGGGCGTTTGCTCAAACGATGGTTGGCTTTGCCGTTGAAAGATGCTGCTAAAATAAGCAGCCGTCATCAGGTGGTGGCTTATTTAAAAGAGCATCAGGAAGTGTTGAAGAACATTCAAACGCAAATCAAGCAAATTTCGGATTTGGAGCGTTTGATTTCGAAAATTGCAGCCGGAAAAGTGTCGCCACGCGAAGTGGTGTATTTAAAAGAATCATTGGATGCCATCATTCCGATAAAAACCTTGGCCTTGCAAAGTCCGCAAGAAGCCGTGAAAGTCATTGGCGACAGCCTGCACAGTTGCGATTTATTGCGTGAAAAAATAAAAACAGTCTTGAATCAGGATGCGCCCGTGGCGATTGCCAAAGGAAATGCGATTGCCAAAGGTGTTAATGAAGAACTGGACGATTTGCGAGCCATTTCTACTTCGGGTAAAGAATTCTTGGAAGGAATCGAAAAAAGAGAATCCGAAAGAACGGGAATTTCGTCCTTGAAAATTTCCTTCAACAATGTGTTTGGTTATTATATCGAAGTTCGAAATACGCACAAAGACAAAGTGCCGGCAGAATGGATTCGGAAACAAACTTTGGTCAATGCCGAACGCTATATCACCGAGGAATTGAAAGAATACGAAACCAAAATCCTTGGAGCCGAAGAGAAAATTTATAAAATAGAATTAGAGTTGTTCGAACAATTGGTGAGTTGGATTGCACTTTACATCAAACCGGTTCAAATGAATGCCAATTTGGTGGCGCAATTGGATTGTTTGTGTTCCTTTACGCAATTGGCCATCGAAAATAAATACGTTTGCCCCGAACTCGACGAAACCTTCGAACTGGAAATCAAAAACGGAAGACATCCCGTTATCGAAAAACAATTGCCGGTTGGAGTTCCTTATATTGCCAATGACGTTTTCTTGGATAGGGAAACGCAACAGTTGATAATGATTACAGGTCCCAATATGTCGGGTAAATCGGCTATTTTGCGTCAAACCGCCTTGATTGTACTCTTGGCTCAGATGGGGAGTTTTGTTCCCGCAGATAGTGTTCGAATGGGGATAATTGACAAAATATTTACCAGGGTAGGAGCTTCGGACAATATTTCGATGGGTGAATCCACTTTTATGGTCGAAATGAATGAAACGGCTTCCATTTTGAACAATATTTCGGATAGAAGTTTGGTGCTTTTGGACGAAATTGGGAGGGGAACCAGTACCTATGACGGAATTTCCATCGCCTGGGCTATCGCCGAGTTTTTGCACGAGCATCCAGCCAGACCCAAAACGCTTTTTGCAACGCATTATCACGAGCTGAATCAAATGAACGAATCTTTGCCGAGAATCCAGAATTACAATGTTTCGGTCAAGGAATTGAAAGATACCGTGCTTTTTATTCGAAAATTGGTAAAAGGAGGAAGTGCTCATAGTTTTGGAATTCACGTGGCAAAAATGGCAGGAATGCCACAAATCGTGATTTTGAAAGCACAAAAACTTTTGAAAAAATTGGAGAAAGACCATTCCAATGAAGCCTTGAACGGAATCAAATCGGCCAAGGACGAAATGCAGATGAGTTTCTTTAATCTGGACGACCCTTTGTTGGAAGAAATAAAAGAGGAGATTTTAAGTCTGGATATTAACACCATTACGCCAATGGAAGCCTTGATGAAGCTCAATGAAATCAAAAGAATGCTGACCAAAAAATAATTTTAAGATTTTAAATTTTAGATTGTCAGAAGGTTATGTTTTGTCTGTATATTTTTTGCAAAAAAGACTTGTGTAATTGAATAAATGTATTAAATTTGCATCCGCAATACAGAACAAGTGTTGCGGTTCTTTTGAAATAAAAAATGCGAAAATAGCTCAGTTGGTAGAGCGCGACCTTGCCAAGGTCGAGGTCGCGGGTTCGAGCCCCGTTTTTCGCTCAAAACCATACTTTCGAAGTCGTGATTTATTACTGTCTTCATAGGAAGTGAAATGTCCAGAAGGTGTTGTCTTGTTTAGTTTTTTGATAAATTAAATGTAACATCCAAAGTGAATGCTCGGATGGTGAAATTGGTAGACACGCTGGACTTAAAATCCAGTGAACAGCAATGTTCGTGCGGGTTCAAGTCCCGCTCTGAGTACTAGAGAAAACCGTAAAGAATTAATTTTTAATTCTTTGCGGTTTTTTGTTTTAAGAGGCTTTTTGTTTTGAATTCGCGATTTCCGCAATGTGTTTGTGGGTTGATTGTTGGAGGATTGCTTTGTGGGAAGTGCTGGTTTGGGTTGAGCTAAGATGTTGTTGTTGGTGAGTCAAAAAAAAGCCATAACACTTTCCGGTGTATGGCTTTTTGTTTTTTCTGCAAACAAACAGATTGTTGTTTGAAGAGTTTGTTTGAAATTTGGTTCAAACAATCATAAAAAAAAAGCCACGCAATGCGTAGCTTATTTTTTTCTGTAATTTAGAATTACTTAGCAGGTGCAGCTTCAGTGGCTGGAGCAGTAGCAGTAGTATCAGCAGCAACAGCAGCAGTGTCAACAGCAACAGCAGCAGTATCTACAGCAACAGCAGTAGTGTCTACAGCTTCAGCAGCAGGAGCTTCTTCAGCTTTTTTACATGATACAACAGTCAAAACAGCAACAACGGCTAAACTTAAAAGTACTTTTTTCATCTTACTTAATTATAAAAGGTTAATTATTAATTCGGGGCAAAGATATAAATTTTTTAATAGGTAAAATATTTTTTTATATTTTTTTTGAAAAATAATATTCATTTGCCATGTTCTCTTTTTTTTGGACTTGTGTATCAGTAAAACAAAGGGCTTAAATAGTCAATTGTTTTTCAAAAAACATCGTCCAGTATGCCTTTTTTCGGGCATAAATCAGGATAGCCTTGTTCGGTTGAAAATAAAGCTTCAGGGTCTATTTGTTGTTTGAAGACTCCACTCATTTGGGGTGTTTTTAAGTCTTCGAAATAAGGAATTAGGACTGCAAAAATCAGTTGGTTC
>JAGNPF010000354.1 GCA_017989775.1 Flavobacterium sp. | reverse complement strand
CTTCTTGGGAAAAAGCCTTGCTGGTTCGCAACAAACCGTAAACCACCCAAGGTTGTCTTCCCATTTCGGCTGCGAACCAGCCCACCTGATTGGCCATTTGGGGCAGAATGACCGAGAAGGAAAATATCCACATCAGCCATTTGGTTTCGAACAGTTTGCCGCGCCACCACAAAAAACTGGCGTAGAGCGTCAGTACAATCAAGACCATTCCTATGGCTACCATGATGTGGTAAAACTGGAAAACGGCATTGATTTGGCTTGGCCTGTCCTCGACTGGAAAGTCGTTCAAGCCTTTTATGGGAGCCTTGAAATCTTGATGTACTAAGAAAGACAATCCTCCCGGAATTGCTAATCCTGTTACGGTTTGTTTTTCCTTGTCCACCCAACCTAGGAGATACAAATCGGCAGGGGCATTTTTCTTGAAATGGCCTTCCATTGCGGCCAGTTTTGCCGGTTGGTTCACCGCCACTCCATCGGCGGAACTGTGTCCGGAAAGCAGTTGGGTGAGCGAAAAAATGGTGGCCACGACCAAGGCAATTCGGAATGCTTTTTTGGAGATTTCCACAAAGCGTCCCTTCCTGATGTAATAAGCATGAACGCTCAAGACCATGAAGGCTCCCGCCAAAAGGGCGCCTTGCCAAGTGTGGACTAGTCGATCTATGCTCGAGGGATTGAACACCATTTCCCAAAAATCGGTTACTTCGGCCCGGGCGTGCAAACCCGTTCCGACGATATGGTAGCCCGCCGGGGTTTGTTGCCAAGAATTGGCCACCACAATCCACACGGCCGAGAACATCGACCCGAGAAAAACGCCCAAGGTGGAGACAAAATGCACCCAGGGTTTTACGCGGTTCCATCCAAAAAGGAGAATTCCCAGAAAAGTACTTTCCAAGCCAAAGGCAAACAAGCCCTCGGCGGCCAGGGCGCTTCCGAAAATATCCCCAACATAGCGGGAATACACCGCCCAATTGGTTCCAAATTCAAATTCCATTATGATTCCCGTGGCCACGCCAATCCCGAAAGTCAGGGCGAAAAGCTTGATCCAGAAACGGGTCAGGATTTCGTAATCCTTGTTTCCGGTTTTGAGGTAAAGTCCTTCAAAAATGACCATTATCAACCCGATTCCGATGCTCAAGGGCGGGTAGATGTAGTGGAAAGCAATGGTAAAGGCAAATTGTATGCGGGCCAGTATTTCAACGTCCATGATACTATTTTTTATCTCCAAATTTAGACAACAAAAATCGAAATGGCATCCTAGATTCGTTAATTAACTTATTAATTGGAAATTAAAAAAAAATGTGCGCCCATTCATGGAAATACCATAAAAAATCCTTATTTTTTAATGGTATAATACACTTTTTTGGTCACCGGAATTCCCGTTGCGGTAATGCCTTCCAAGGCTACTTTAACTTTCGTTTCCACCTTGGTGTTGTAATACGTTAGATTGGCATTGCCGGTTGCATCTGGATGCACGAACGGATTCCAATACAGGGTGTTTCTCACGGCCAATTTATTGTCCAACTCGGCTTGTTCTGGACTGGGTGAATAAAAAACTCTTGCCGTATAAAAGCCGTCTATTTCTGTTCGAATAGAACTAAAGGATCCGCTTTTAGGTTTATTGCCCGTATTGGGTTTGGTGTAAATGGCAATAAAACCATTAGAGCCCTCATCTCCAAAAAACATTGTTGCCTGGATGCCTTTTATTACTTCTATTTTTTCGACATCTTCAGGTCGAATAGTCCTTATTTGTTCCAAATCACCTGCCACAAGCGAAACACCATTTAACACAAAAAGCGGTGGTGATTCACTACGCATAAAACTAACGGAATCACCAAAAGGTACGACGCCCGGTATTTTCTGGACGATAAGATCAAAAATATCCGTATATAGGGCTACCTCTTCACTTCCATCTGCGATATAGCTATTTTCTGGAATTCCAAAATAGGACTTTGATTGGCTTTTCTTTTTGGCAACAATGGTCACTTCATCCAAAATATTTTCAGGCTGCACCCCAAAAGTCGCATACTTTTTAAAGACATTGTCAACTATTGTGGTTGTGGTTGAATTCCAAACAATAGGTTCTTTTTTAAAAGAAACCAATACTGGAGCCAGTTCGGGATTTATTATTATTTCGCCTCTAAATTTTCCTTTTTCATTTCTGGAGTTTATAAACAAGTCTGTTTTTCCAGAAAACATGATGTTTTCAAATTTAAAACGGCCAATGGAATCTGTGGTCGCATTAAAAATATTCATGTGTTTTTTATTCATTAAAGCCAATGTCACGTTAGTATTTACTTTGGGTTTTTCACCCAAAAGTTGTTTGAGTCTACCGGATATCGTGATTCCTTTTTCTGGTTCAAAGCCCAATTTTCCCTCCACTTTTGGCGTTGTTTTCCATAGAAAATCTCGCCAGCCTTGGGTTAACAGCAAATCGTCCAAGTGATCCAGTCTTTTTAAATTGGCTGCGTCAAAATAGTAGCCTGGATTATTTACTTTTCCCCTGATGTCGGATTCCATCAAAAAATAAGAACTAATGGTGCTGCCAAAATCTTTGTCGTCTACCACTCCATTCATATCGGTCACGCTCAAGGAGAAACTGGCCGATTTGGCCATACCAGCCTTGGATTTTGAACTCACATTGATGGCGACTTTTTCATTGGGTTGATAACTCGATTTGTCCGTGGCTACTTGAACGTCTAAATCCTGTTCTTTTTCAAGATACACCAAGTGTTCGCTTTGGGGTTTATTATTGCTGTCGAATAAGGTAATTTGGCTTATGCCATCGGGCGCTTTGTCTTTTGGTAATTCAAAAGACAATGTTTTTTCTGTTAGT
>JAGNPF010000353.1 GCA_017989775.1 Flavobacterium sp. | reverse complement strand
AGGACCAAATATGCTTTTCAGAAATGGATAATTCTTGTTGGGTTTTCATCTTCCCATTCCAACGCAACTGAAACAGCTTTTGATTTTCGAAAACTACCAAAGTAAAAGGTTCGACAGCACTTAAATCGAGGATTTCCCATTGTTGAATAGCATCACTCGCACTACAAATTTCCAATGTAATTAAGCCTCGACTTTTTCCGTAATGGGGTTGCACTTCGTGTTTTTCTTCTGCACCATTAAGCAAAACCACCACAACTCCACCTTCCGAAACGGCAAACCAAGTTCCACCAGCTTTTGGGTCTTTGGGAAACAGCACTACTTTTCCGTTATAACAGTAGCGTTTGGGTGCAATTGCTGGGCGATTTACTTTTTCATCCCTATTTGAAGTAAGGATTACTTTTCCGTTGGTGCAGACAAAACTTACTGTGCACATTGTTTTCTATACTCAATGGTAGAACGTGCCACGCCAAAATTATCGTCGATAGCAATCGCCTGACAGTGCAACAAACCAACTTTTATTAAGGCCTGATGGTGAATGCAATGTTCTAAATTGTACAAAAGTTCTCTGGTGTAATTGCTTTCGATAGTAATCGCTTGTCCATCTATTACTTGTTGTAAAACCAAAGGCTTATTTTCTAAGTCTAAGTTGGCTTTTACTTCCTCAATCTGAGTGATGGCAAAAAGACTATCGGTTTGAATTTGTTTGTTTCGAGCTCTCAAATCATAATTCACGATTCCAGAATAGTATTGCTTTTGCAAGCATTGATACATTTCGATGATGTGACGCGTATGTTCTCCAATAGTGGCTCCGCTAAGTTCAGGACAAGGAAATGTATAATCCGTATCAGATAATTGTTCCAAAAGGCCAATTAATTCATTCAAACTATTTTTTACAGAAGCAGTCAACATATTAAAGTTTCAGTTTTAACAGATTAAAAATCTGATTTTTATAAATAAAAACCAAGGCGGCCGAACAAATAAACGTAATTAAAGCCAAAATAAAAAGTGTCCCGCCATCATTTTGTACCTCATACCCTAGAATCAAAATATGTGACGCAATGGCTCCGAACATTACTCCGCAACTCAACAGAGCGCCTACTAAAGTAGTTCTTGGAATCAGCAATAAAACGGCTGCAATTAGCTCCGCTACTCCAGAACCAATTCTTCCAAAAGGTTCGATGCCTAAGGTCGAAAAAATATACACGCTTTCTGGTGCCCCAGTAAACTTAAAAAACAAGGTTTGAAGCAAAATCCCAGCGGCTATCAAACGCAAAATCCAAGGTAAAAGAGTGGTTTTCATATAGGTAAAATTTATTTGTCAGTGGTAATATATGTTATGCTTCGCCAATTCGCTACGCTCGAGTCGCCTTTTATTTATCATTGTTTACTTTTGCAAACTCATTGGCAATAGCAATTTCATACTAATTTATTTAATGATTTTTTTCCAATTCGAATCAGCCTTTGCTTTCAATTGGGCTTCTTCTTTATTCCAACTTTTCAAAGTATTATTAAAAAAGGCATTATAAAACAGATACAATTTGCCTTCTACAATCTTGAATGTTTCGGGATTGATTTCTACTTTTTCACCCGAACTTCCCATAGCATAAGCACACCAACCTCCATATTGTGGTTCAAAACCCGCTGGATTTTTAGCAAAACTATCTTTATTGGCTGGAGAGGAGAAATAATAGGTAACCCCTTCGTAAGTAGTCGCCAAAGCTGCTTTGCCTTTTACTGCTTTGTTTTGTTTGAAGTACCCCACAGGATCATACCCCTGAATCCCTACCTTTTTTTCTAAATTAAATTCTGCTGCACGTTTAGTGGCGCTTTGAGCAAAAGTCGTAGCCGTTGTAAAGGCCAATAACAGTATTACAAGTATATTTTTCATTTCGTATATTTTTAAATTGTTGTTTTCTAATGGTACAAATGTATTGAGTGGACTATTTACCTTTTGTCCGTTAGTTTACATTTGAAAGAAAATAATAAAAAAAAATGCCCAAAATGGATCTGTTTAAACACTTTACAAAAAACTCCGCCAATAGCTGACGGAGTTTTTTATTCATTGAACTCAACTAGTTTTACTAAAGCACCTCTACAAAAACTATTTTAAAGCTTTGGCAACTGCCACCAACAATTCCGAAGAAATTCTATTTTTAAAATCAGGTGTGATGTGTTCAAACTGAATCAGTCCATTGGTATCGACAAAGAAAACTGCAGGAACAGGCAAGAAAGTAGTATTTACTCCTTCGGATCCTTTGGTAATAATAGGTTTGTAGTTTTCTGGTGCTTGAAAAGCCAAGCCCATCGCTTTGGACAATTCTCCTTTGCTATCCGATAATAGTAAATAATTCAATTTTTCCTTTTGGTCTGTTTGAAGTAATGCAGCAGGAGCATCTGGGCTCACTGCAATGATTTGAAAACCTAACGCCAACAACTCTTGTTCATTTTGACCTAATGCTGCTAATTGGATATTGCAATACGGACACCATCCGCCTCGGTAAAACACGACTATTGCTTTTTGTTTTTGGATAATATCAAGAAGGTTTACCGTTTTCCCTTCCGAAGAAAGTAAGGTAACAGCTGGGATTTTTTCGCCAATCAATAATGGAGCAATCTCCAAAGCCGTTTTTGGAAGTTCGTTTTGCGCATTTGAGATTCCGACAATTGAAATAAACGCTAATACAAGTAATTTTTTCATAGTTTAAAATTTAATAATTCAAAACTACTTGACTTTTAAGAAACCAAATGTCGGGTACTTTACTTTTCCCTCAAAAACTACAAAAGCGAAATATCCTCAATAATAATTTCTTTTCGGCTGTAGTATAGGATGCCTTTTTCTT
>JAGNPF010000352.1 GCA_017989775.1 Flavobacterium sp. | reverse complement strand
AATATCGGTAACGCTCGGGATTTTTTCCACAAAATGGGTCACTTGTCCTCTTTGAACCAGAATGTGGAGCAATTCGTTTGGTGTTGCATTCCCGAGTTGGATTTCGAGTTTCAATTCATTGTTGAGTGATTTGAAATTGGTTTGTCCGACCTTGAATTTCTGGGTGATGTCATACATCAGCCCTTCCACGTTGTCCGACAAAATTCCCACTTCAAAATTATTGGTCCTGAATTTGCGTTTCACGTCATTCAACTTCCCTTCAATCAATTTGTTCGATTTGTGAATCAGGGCAATATCGTCACACAATTCTTCCACGCTTTCCATTCGGTGTGTCGAAAAAATGATGGTGGAACCTTGTTTTTGCAATTCCAGAATTTCTTCTTTGATGATATTGGCATTCACGGGATCAAAACCAGAGAAAGGCTCGTCAAAAATCAGCAATTTGGGTTTGTGCAAAACGCAAACCACGAACTGCACTTTCTGCGCCATCCCTTTGGAAAGTTCCTGTATTTTCTTGTTCCACCAACCTTGAATCTCCAATTTTTCGAACCAATATTCCAGTTGTTTTTTGGCTTCGGCTTTCGAAAGTCCTTTCATTTGAGCCAAATACAAGCATTGCTCTCCCACTTTCATCGTTTTGTACAAACCACGTTCTTCGGGCAAATAACCAATGTATTGAACGTGTTCAGGACTCAGCTTTTCGCCATCAAATATGATTTCGCCACTGTCGGGCATCGTGATTTGGTTGATGATTCGGATAAGGGATGTTTTTCCGGCTCCATTGGGACCAAGAAGTCCGTAGATGCTTCCTTTTGGAATCGTTAGCGAAACCTCGTTAAGCGCAACATAATCACCGTATTTCTTGACTACGTTTTTTACTTCAAGCAAGTTGCCCATACTAATTTTTTGGTTTATTTCAACTGACAGCCCTCTGGCCTAAGGTTGGTAAAAATAGTTAAATCGTGATAATAAGCTGTTAAATAAAATAAAAAATCCCACCCCTGAATGGCAAGGATGGGAAAAAATTTTATCATTCAAAACTAAGAGAACATGTCTTTTACTTTTTCGAAAAAGGATTTGTCGCTTTTTTCCGGACTTGGAGCAAAATTCTCGTCGGCCAAGTTTTTTTCAAAAAACTGTTTTTGTTCCTTGTTGAGCGTTTTTGGTGTCCAAACATTGACGTGAACCAACAAATCTCCGGTTCCATAGCCGTTGATGCTTGGAATTCCTTTTCCCTTGAGTCGAAGAATTTTTCCGGATTGGATTCCTTCTTCGAGCTTGATTCTCACTTTTCCGTTGACGGCTTCGATATCTTTCGAAATTCCAAGAACCGCTTCGGCAAAACTGATGTACAAATCATAATGCAAATTCTCGCCTTCGCGTTTCAAGAATTCGTGTTCGATTTCCTCGATGGCCACGATCAAATCTCCCGGCACGCTGTTTCCCGGCGCATCGTTTCCTTTGTTGGAAACCTTCAATTGCATTCCGTCAACCACTCCCGCAGGAATTTTTATGCTTACAGTTTCATCTTCCAAAATCATCCCTTGCGAATCGGCTTCGGATGGTTTTTTGTCCAATATCTGTCCTGAACCTCCACAAGTTGGGCAGGTCGATGCCGATTGCATGCGTCCCAAAATCGTGTTGGTCACGCGCATTACCTGTCCTTGACCATTACAAGTCGAACAGGTTTTATAGGATACTCCCGGCGCTTGAACTTTTCGTTTTACTTTTACTTTTTTCTCGACACCGTTGGCAATTTCTTCCAATGTCAATTTGACCTTGATGCGAAGGTTGCTTCCTTTGGCGCGACGCACTCCGCCTCCGCCTCCGAAACCACCGCCACCAAAAGCTCCTCCAAAAATATCCCCAAATTGACTGAAGATATCGTCCATGTTCATACCGTGATGACCACCTCCAAAACCACCTGAACCGTCAAAAGCTTGATGGCCGTATTGATCGTATTTGGCTTTTTTCTGTGGATCGCTTAGTACTTCGTAGGCTTCGGCAGCCAATTTAAAATTTTCTTCTGCCGCGGCATCTCCCGGGTTTTTGTCAGGGTGAAACTCGATTGCTTTTTTTCTGTAGGCTTTTTTTATTGCTGCCGCATCAGCACTTTTGGTAATGCCCAGTATTTCGTAAAAATCTTTTTTCATCTCTTTAATTTCTTGAAAATGCGTAAAGCATCTTTATCCGCTCAATTATTGACCAATCACCACTTTAGGAAAACGAATGATTTTGTCTCCCAATTTGTATCCTTTCTCTATGACATCAACAATTTTCCCTTTCAATTTGTCCGATGGAGCAGGAATTTGGGTTATGGCTTCCGCAAAGTCGGCATCAAAAGCATCTCCTGCTGCCACTTCCACTTCTGCCAATCCTTTTGAGAAAAGAGTGCTTTTCAGCTTTTCCTGAATCAATTCCACGCCTTGAATCAAAACATTGTCATCGGTTTTTTTGATTTCCGTCAACGCCCTGTCAAAATCGTCCAAAACGGGAAGCATCGACTGCAATACGTCTTGATTGGCAGTTTTGAATAATTCGATGCGCTCTTTGGCAGTTCTTCTCTTGAAGTTTTCAAACTCGGCAAACAACCTCAAAAACTTGTCTTTCTCTGAAGCCAAATCTTGGGATAATTGCTCTTCTCTCGATATTTCTTCCACTCTTTCTTCAATTCCAGAATCTAAAACATCCGAATCAATTTCATTGTTTTCAATTGGAGCTTGATCAACAATCTCGTCATTTGTCGTATTTTTGGTCGTCATCTTTGTATTATTTTTAAAAAAATTCTTAAACATCGTTTTTATTCTTTTCTATTGATTGCAAAAGTACTGCCAAAACTTGTAA
>JAGNPF010000043.1 GCA_017989775.1 Flavobacterium sp. | reverse complement strand
CGTGTTGACATTGCCTTTTGCCTATGTTTTTATTTTGGGTTATTTCGTGATTCCGGTGGTGGTTTTCATCTTTTATGTTTTGGCGAGTCTGGAATTGATTGCCGAAGAAATCGAAGACCCATTTGGAACGGACGACAACGATTTGCCTACCAAAAAAATAGCCGAAAACATCAAAAAGCACGTCGAGGAATTGATTTAATTTTTTTCTAACAATTTGTTATTCTAATAGTTATTTTTATTAAATTTCAAATTCTATTTTTAATAAAATTAAATTATGAACTCAAATCGGGCTTTAATTAATCCACCAAATTTATCTAACGAAAAATCGTTGAAAACATTAGTGGAAAACAGGACCGTTTACTCTTTAAATCATTGCGAACTCAATCTATTTGAAACCTATGAGTCTTCTCAATTGGTTCCATTAAAATTTAATGATTTGGTGGTGACAAGCATGTTGAGGGGCAAAAAAGTGATGCACCTTTTTGATGATCCAAGTTTTGAGTATTTACCGGGCGAAACGGTTGTCATCCCTTCAAATGTTGGAATGAAAATCGATTTTCCCGAAGCATCGCTTCATAATCCTACACAATGTTTGGCTTTGGCGATAGACCAAGCCAAAATCACTGAAACTTTACATTTCTTGAATGAAAGATATCCAAAAGAAGGCAATAACCAATTTTGGCATCTGGATTACCAGAATTATTTCTTTTACAATAATGTCGAATTGGCGACAACCATCAACAAATTAATCAAAGAATGTATGAGCACTTCCATTACAAAAGACGCTCTTGCCGATTTGACTTTGCAGGAATTATTAATCCGGATTATTCAAACGCAAACCGCAAAGGCTATTGATGACGGCTTGTTTACGGATCCAAAAAATCCAATTACGCAAGTGGTCGAATTCATACGATTGAATTTGAAAGAGAATATTAGTATGAAACATCTGAGTGAAAAAGCCTGTATGAGTACGGCTTCTTTTTACCGACTTTTCAAAAGAGAATTGGGTATGAGTCCAATTGAATTTGTTATTAGCGAAAAAATAAGATGCGCCAAACAATTACTCAAAAATCCCACGATACAAATCAACGAAGTGTGCTATTTGTCTGGTTTTGAAGATTCTAATTACTTCATTCGATTGTTCAAAAAATACGAAGGAATTACGCCGAAACAATATCAATTGTTGTACGTAAATTAAGTTATTCTATAAATTTTATTGGTTCGAGTGATAGTTCTTCGTCTGGCGTGAAAATCCGGTATTCGATTCGGAATGTCTTTTTTAATGGCGTTTCCAAAGAAAATCCTCCTACTCCAAAAGCATCAATTACATCTAATGTAAAATGGGCGTGTTTCCAATATTCGAATAAATCCTTGTCAACCCAAAACTCGGTGTTTTCTATGGTGCCAATGCAAACATCGCCTAATCGTTGATAGAAACCTCCCTTTTCGAAACATTGCGGTTGCGTTCCTTCGCAACATCCTCCGGCTTGGTAAAACATCAAATCACCGTGTTTTTCCTGTAGAATTTTGATTAATTCTATTGCTTTTTCCGTTGCGTTAATTCTTGTTGTCATTTTATTTGATTTAAAAGAAAAAACCCGGCAAATAATTCAATCTACCGGGTTTAAAATTAGTTAATAATCTGAAATCTATTAAAAGAACCCTAATTTCTTTTTATCGTACGAAATCAACATATTTTTGGTTTGACGATAATGTCCCAACATCATTTTGTGATTTTCACGACCAATTCCGGATTGTTTGTACCCACCAAAAGGAGCACCTGCAGGATAAGAATGATATTGGTTAACCCAAACACGACCTGCTTGAATCGCTCTTGGAACCTGATAAATTTCGTGGGCATCACGTGTCCAAACTCCAGCTCCCAAACCATACATCGAATCATTTGCAATGGCAATCGCTTCTTCGGTCGTTTTGAAAGTGGTCACGGCCAAAACTGGTCCGAAAATTTCTTCCTGAAAAATTCGCATTTTATTATTCCCTTTGAAAAGAGTTGGTTTGATGTAATAACCTCCCGAAATATCACCTTCCATATGGTTTTCTGCTCCACCAATTAAAATTTCGGCACCTTCTTCTTTGCCTAATTTAATATAGGAAAGAATTTTTTCTTTTTGAACCAATGACGTTTGCGCTCCCATCATAGTGGTTCTGTCTAATGGATTGCCCAATTTGATTGCGGCTGTTCTTTCGATAACCCTGGCAATAAATTTTTCGTAAATATCTTCGTGAATCAATAATCTCGAAGGACAAGTACAAATTTCACCTTGATTTAAAGCAAACAATACAGCACCTTCAACGGCTTTGTCAAAGAAATCATCGTCGGCATCACCAACGGATTTCAAGAAAATATTGGGAGATTTTCCACCCAATTCCAAAGTCACGGGAATAATATTTTCGGTAGCATATTGCATCACCAAACGACCCGTTGGAGTGGAACCTGTAAATGCTGCTTTTGACACTTTTTTATTGGTAACCAAAGTTCTTCCTAGTTCGGCACCAAAACCGTTGACAATATTTACCACTCCGGGAGGAAGTAAATCGCCAATCAATTCCATCAAAACCAAAATAGAAATTGGCGTGCTTTCCGCTGGTTTCAAGACTACGGTATTTCCTGCGGCCAATGCTGGAGCCAGTTTCCAAACAGCCATTAAAATCGGAAAATTCCAAGGAATAATTTGGGCAATTACTCCCAAAGGTTCACTTAAAGCAATCGAAACAGTTTGTGAATCCAATTCGGCGATGGAACTTTCCTCGGCACGAATTACACTGGCAAAATATCGGAAATGGTCAATCGCCAAAGGAATATCGGCCGCTAAAGTTTCGCGAATTGCTTTTCCGTTGTCTATGGTTTCAACGGTGGCAATATATTCCAGATTATCTTCAATAACCTGAGCGATTTTGTTCAATAATATGCTGCGCTCCGTCACGGAAGTTTTCCCCCAAGTTTGAAAAGCATCATAAGCCGTGTCAACAGCCAAATCAATATCGACTTTAGTGGAATGGGCAGCTCTTGTGAATACTTTTCCATCAATGGGAGAAACAACATCAAAATATTGGCCACCAATGGGCGCAACAAATTTTCCTCCAATATAATTATCATACGTTGCCTTAAATTCAGGTCTTTTTACCAAGTTGTCCATATCGTTATCTATTTTAATTTTTTCAAAAATAGGTTCATATCAATCATCAAAATAGCATAATTCATTCAAATAGTAGCATAAAATTTTACTATGTGTTTTTTTAATGTTATTTTATTACACAATTAATAATTATTTACGATTTCAACAATATTATTCTAATTCAGCTTATAAATTAGGCGTGAGAATTGAAATATAAAAAACCAAATAAATTGTTTCTTACTCCAAACAGCAATCCTTATATTTGCACTCTCATTAAAATTCTCAAATGAAAATATCATACAACTGGTTAAAACAATTCATAAAAATAGACTGGAAATCCGATGAAACTGCTGCATTATTGACCGACTTGGGTCTAGAAGTAGAAGTTGTCGAAAAATATCAATCCGTAAAAGGCGGACTCGAAGGTATTGTCGTAGGTCACGTTCTTACTTGCGTTCCACATCCTGATGCCGATCGTTTGAAAGTGACCACAGTAGATTTAGGCGATGGTATTCCAGTTCAAATTGTTTGCGGTGCGGCCAATGTCGCTGCGGGACAAAAAGTGCATGTTGCCACCATCGGAACCACTTTGTACGACAAGGAAGGCGTTGCTTTTCAAATCAAGAAAGGAAAAATCCGCGGACAAGAAAGTCTCGGAATGATTTGCGCCGAAGACGAATTGGGTCTTGGCGAAAGTCACGACGGAATCATGGTCTTGGACGATGCCATTGCTGCAGGAACCACTGCTGCCAGCGTTTTCAAGATTGAAAATGACGAAGTGTTCGAAATTGGACTCACTCCCAACCGTGCCGATGCCATGAGCCATTTTGGAACTGCTCGAGATTTGAGAGCCGGTTTGTTGCAAAACGGCGTCAAAGTGGAATTGATTTCACCCTCGGTGAGCAATTTCAGGGTGGACAAAAGAATCTTGAAAATCGATGTCAGTGTCGAAAAACCTGTTTTGGCACCAAGATATTGCGGTGTCACCATTTCGGGAATTTCCGTGAAACCCTCCCCTGCTTGGTTGCAAAACCGATTGAAATCCATTGGATTGAATCCGAAAAATAATATTGTTGACGTTACCAATTACGTTTTGCACGAATTGGGACAACCGCTTCACGCCTTTGATGCTTCCAAAATAAACGGAAAAATAATCGTGAATACACTTGCTTCCGGAACCAAGTTCACGACACTCGACGATGTAGAAAGAAGTTTGCACGAAGAGGATTTGATGATTTGCGACGAAAAAGGCCCATTGTGCATTGCAGGGGTTTTTGGCGGAAAAAATTCGGGAGTTTCCGAAACAACCACTTCCATTTTTTTGGAAAGTGCCTATTTCAATCCCGTGAGCATTCGAAAAAGTGCCAAAAGACACCAACTTAACACTGATGCTTCCTTCCGTTTTGAAAGAGGAATCGACCCAACCATCACGGAATATGCCTTGAAACGTGCCGCCTTGCTGATTCAAGAAGTGGCCGGTGGAGAAATTACTTCCGATATCGTGGATATTTATCCAAAGAAAATCGCCGATTTTCCCGTGGTCTTGAATTTCAATAACGTCAAGAAAATCATAGGTCAAGAGTTGCCGAAAGAAACCATCAAAAACATTCTGGCTTCCTTGGAAATCAAGGTAAACAGCGTTTCCGATGCTGGATTGGGATTGACAATTCCCGCTTATCGCGTGGACGTGCAAAGAGAAATCGACGTTATCGAGGAAATTCTTCGAGTGTACGGTTACAACAACATCAAGTTTTCGGACAAATTGAACGCCACGGTTTCCAATGCCCCGAGAACCGAAGATTACAAAGTGCAAAACATTATAGCAACCCAATTGAATTCGCAAGGTTTTCATGAAATGATGGCCAATTCCTTGACCACTTCTTCCTACGTGCAATTGTCGGAAATGCTGAAAGAAGAACACAACGTGATGATGTTGAACCCGCTGAGCAATGATTTGGCAGCCATGCGACAATCGCTTTTGTTCTCCGGATTGGAAGCCATATCCTACAACATCAATCGCAGAAATGCAGATTTGAAATTTTTCGAATTTGGAAAAACCTACCATAAATTCCCGTCGGGTTACGAAGAACACAAGCATTTGACGATGTTCATCACCGGAAGTCGAAATCAGGAAAACTGGACCAACGCCCAGAGACCTACCGATTTCTTCTTGTTCAAAGGCTATGTCGAAGCCGTACTTTCGAGATTGGGAATTCAAAAAACACAAAATGTTCCAGTTGCTGCCGATGTTTTTTCGGAAGGAATTGCCATCAGCCAAGGAAACGAAATTTTGGTCGAATTTGGGGTCGTGAAAAAATCCATATTGAAACATTTCGACATCAAGCAGGAAGTCTTGTTCGCCGATTTCAATTGGGCCTTGATTTTGAAACTGCTTTCCAACAAGATTAAATACGTCGAAATTCCGAAATATCCCGAAGTACGCAGGGATTTGTCCTTGCTGCTGGACGACAGCGTTTCATTCGACGCCATCTACAACATTGCCAGACAAACCGAAAAATCATTGTTGAAAGACATCAGCCTGTTTGACGTGTACCAAGGAAAAAATCTTCCGGAAGGAAAGAAATCGTATGCCGTAAGTTTCACGATTCAAGACAATACCAAAACCTTGACCGATGTCCAAATCGACAAAATTATAGGCAAATTGCAAAAGAACCTGGAAACCGAATTGGGAGCTAGTTTGAGGTAAAAATCGTCTCGGACGATTGAGAATAGTTTTAAAAAGTTTATTGAGATTCGTTTCAATAAACTTTTTTTTGTTTGTGAAAATTCCAAGTCCAAAAACCAAGTCCGAAAGCCATAGAAATCAGGATAATATCTTATCTTGCATTGTCCAAAAAACACCGCCATGAAAGATCTGAATAAATACAGCAACAAGACCAAAGCCGCATTTGTATTGTTGATTGTCATGCTCATCATCTTGTTGAGCAATTTCAATACGCTGCAAAACTCCAAGAAGACCAACGAGAACATCAATGCCATCCACAAGGACAGATTGGTCGTGGCGCGCTATATTTTCCAGTATGCCAATGCCCTTCATTTCATCAAGGCATATACATTGGATTCCAGTCTGGATAATGCCCAAAAAAAGGAAAATATCCAGACCGCCATTCAAAACATTCATGCCATCGACCATTTGTATCTAAAAACGGTTTTGACCCCCAAGGAAAAAACTTCTTTTGCTGCATTTCAGGCTTATTGCTCGACTGTTGAGCAACAAACCTTGAACAACAATTGGACACAAGCGCGACAATACAGCGACCAGGCATTGCAAACGCTGGAATTGCTGTCCCAAATCCAAATCAAGGAAGGACAATCGAAATTGGCACAATCCAATGCCCTGCACCAAGACGATACCCTTTTTGGGGAACTCCAAATTGGTTTGCTGGTTATTTTGGGTGGTTGCGCCCTGTATTTGCTGGTCATCAAGAAAAAAAAGATTGTCGTCAAAGTACCGGAATCCCCAAGCCTGAATTAATCCCAAATCGGTTGCTATTTACATGGATTTTGAAAAATTTATTTTCTGCCTCGAAGGCGTTCCCGACACAGAAACGTACACCACCACCGAAGTGGTTCGAAACCTGGAACAATTGGCTCTTGAACAAGGCATTGCCAGTATTTACAAAGCTTGCGACACCATCGAAGGATTGGACGAAAGCCTGAACACCTTGCTGTATGACGACCACAACTTTACCGATTACGAAATCATCTATTTGGTGATGCCGGGCGAAGCCAACACTATTTGCCTCAACGACTATTACTACAGTTTTGAAGAAATAGCCGAACTCTTCGAAGGGAAAATAAAGGGAAAAATCATCCATTTTGCCAATGCCAAAATACTGGACTTGAGTGCGGAAGAAGCCCAATATTTTCTGGACATTACGGGAGCCCAAGCCATTTCGGGTTATGGATCGGGATTGACAAAACCAAGCAGCATACATCTTGACAAGGCTTACTTTGCGCTCTGCCAAGAACTGGACGATGTTGTGGAAATTGTGGAAGAACTGCACAAAAATCACTATGCCCTTTGCAGATTGCTCGATTTCCGCCTGTATTATTGAAAACGGTAGCAGTTTATTTTACTTTGTAAGTTTTTATTTCTATATTAGCAGTGTTAAGATGAGGAAGTTTGACAAACAAAGCCAATCGATTTTGGGTCATAAGTCTGGATTTTTAGACATATAAACGAGTTGGTGGCAATGTGCCGCAGAAGACGAAAAAAGCTTTAAATGAAGACAAAAATAGATATAACTGAATTTAGAAATAGATTAAAAGAAAACACTAAAATTGGCTCTCCAAAACTAAAAATTGAATGGGGAATTTTGTCGATTTTCTTTGCTGATAATTCGAAATGCTTTTATGGAAAATTTGACAATTCAACTTTTGAGATTATAAAAAATTCTAATTTTTTTCCAAGTTATTATTTTCTGAAAGGAACTTATAAAAATTCTGATAAAAATTTGACAGTAAATTATAGTATTGAACCTGTTGGTAAATTAATAATTCCTGGGATAAAATATTTTTCAATTATTGTGTTTATTATAACTAATTCAATTTTCTATTTTGAGATAAAACCACCAATTGAAATTTATATTGCATTTAATGTATTCATTGTTTTTGGCTCTTTCTTTTCGAGACTTAACATAAAATGGCAAAATAAAAAACTGGAACGAAAATTTAAAAAAATATTTGAAATAACTGAATGAGAAAAACACAGCCACCAACACACGCTAAAAGCGATTTGGGCATTTGGCTTAATTTGAAAATGGTTTTGATTTAATGTTTCAACAACGCAAAAAAAAGCACGGCATTCGCTTTTAAAAAGCATAATTCTCTTTAACCACAAATTCCACAAATTTCCGCAAAAATGAACCGGTAACAGCAGCATAATTAACTCAAACATACCAAAAACAGACTTTGAATTTACTTCGTCAGTTCGCTTCGCTCGTGTGTGAAAATTTGTGGAATTTGTGGTGAAAATTTTTAAAAGCGAATGCCTGTTAAAAATGAAACCAACGAACAAAAAAGCAAAATTTGCATTAACTTTGATAAACCAAAAACTTCAAAAAATGACAAAACAAATTTTTATCAATTTGGCGGTAACCGAGCTGCAAAAGTCCATGGATTTTTATGCGGCATTGGGTTTTACAAACAATCCCCAATTTTCAGACAATACCGGAAAGTGCATGGTTTGGAGCGAAAGCATATTCGTGATGCTTCTGACACACGAAAAGTTTGCCAACTTTGCAACCAAACCCATTGCAGACACCAAATCAAACGTGGCGGCATTGTTTTCATTGTCGGTGGAAAGTGTTGACGAAGTAAACCGCATCATGACCAACGGACTTCAAGCAGGTGGAACAGAACCCAGCGAAATGAGGGATTATGGTTTCATGCAACAGCGAACCATCGAAGATTTTGACGGACACACTTGGGAGATTTTCTATATGGACATTTCCAAGTTTCCAACAGAACCACCAACCGAATAATCACTGGGCACATGCCATAAATGGCAAAACACATCCCGAAAAGAGAAGAAAACGGGATAGTTATTGGCCCGAATTCAGGCTGTCCATGACTTCCTTGAGCAGTCGTAAACTTTTCACTTTGTCTTGATGGTCGAATATGGGACTGCTGATCATCAATTCGTCCACACG
>JAGNPF010000351.1 GCA_017989775.1 Flavobacterium sp. | reverse complement strand
ATATTGTGGCGGTCATTCGGCTTCAATTATAACACAAAATGATGCCGTTGCCCAAGAATTTATGGACAATGTAGATTCGGCTGCGGTCTATCAAAATGCTTCTACCCGCTTGACCGATGGCGGACAATTTGGTTTAGGCGGAGAATTGGCGATAAGCACCGACAAATTGCACCAACGCGGACCAATAGGATTGCAACATTTAGTTACTAATAAATGGTATATTTACGGAAATGGACAAATCAGGTAAAAAAAGAATATTATTAAAGTTAGGCAGCAACACGCTCACCAAGGAAACCGATCACATTTCGAGAGGAAAGATTGAAGATATTGGAATGCAAATTGCCGCTCTTCAAGACGAATATGAGTTTATCATCGTAAGTTCCGGAGCCATTGCCGCAGCCAAACAGTTTGTAAAACTCGACAATCACGATAAAGATGTTTTTGTAAAACAAGCTTTGGCATCTATTGGTCAACCCCATTTAATGCGGATTTACCACGAAAATTTCAGCGATTTGGGTTTACATACTTCGCAATGTTTGCTTTCCTATTCCGATTTTGAAAAAAAACAAACCAAAGTCAATATTGTCAACACGATCAATGTCTTGGTCAAAAACAGTTATATTCCAATCATCAACGAAAATGACACCGTTGCCACGGACGAAATCAAGTTTGGCGATAACGATAAATTGGCCGCATTGACAGCCGTTTTGTTGAATGTTGACATCCTGATAATCGCTACGAATACGAACGGAATTTACACCAAAGCTTCCTTAAAGGATGAATTTCCAGAAACCATCGAATTGGTAACTGATTTAAGCGTTTTACAAAAAGAAATTGGAGATTCGAAATCATCTCACGGAACAGGCGGGATGCAATCCAAAATCGATTCGGCAGCGATTGCTAAAGCAGCAAACATTGAAACTTGGATTATCAACGGTTTGGAAGATAATTTTATTTTGAAAGCTTTAAAAAACGAAATTGCGTTTACCAAAATTGTATAAAAATGTTGATCCGGTTAATCGGTAATTCGGTTAATCGATTAAACAAATAACCGATTAAACAATACAAACAATGAACTTTATATCCATACAAAACATAGATTCACTCGAAAATTGGGTGAAACAAGCGTTAAAAATTAAAAAGAATCCGCTTAAAAACAAGAAACTGGGCAAGAACAAAACACTAGTAATGTTGTTCTTTAATTCTAGTTTGAGAACGCGTTTGAGTACCCAAAAAGCAGCCTTGAATTTAGGAATGAACGTGATGGTGATGAACTTTGGCAGCGAAGGTTGGACATTGGAATATGAAGATGGAGCCATTATGAATCAAGGTGCTTCGGAACATATCAAAGAAGCGGCTGCAGTGGTTTCTCAATACGCAGACATCATTGCTATCAGGGCTTTCGCCGGATTGGTGGACAAAGAAAAAGACAATGCCGAGACCGTGATTTCAGGTTTTTTGAAACACGCCACCGTGCCTATCGTGAATATGGAAAGCGCCACCGGACACCCAATGCAATCCCTTGCCGATGCGATTACGATGGCGGAACACAAAACTCCACATAGAGCCAAAGTGGTGTTGACTTGGGCGCCACATCCAAGAGCTTTGCCTCAAGCCGTTCCCAATTCTTTTGTGGAAATGATGCAAAAACAGGAAAATATGGATTTCGTGATTACGCATCCAAAAGGTTACGAACTAAATCCTGAAATTACCAAAGATTCCATAATCGAATACGACCAAAACAAGGCTTTTGAAAATGCCGATTTTATCTATGCCAAAAACTGGAGCAACTACAACGAATACGGAAAAATCACGAATACCGACCCGAATTGGACGGTAACTGCCGAAAAAATGGCCTTGACCAACAACGCCAAATTTATGCACTGTTTGCCCGTTCGTAGAAACGTGATCGTGGCCGACGAAGTGATTGACAGCGAAAATTCGATTGTTATTGAACAAGCGAACAATAGAACCTATTCAGCTCAATTAGTACTTCAAAAAATATTGGAAAATGTCAAATAAACAGCCATTATCCATCATCAAAATTGGTGGCAACATCATCGACAATCCAACGGAATTAGCACAATTCTTGGAAGATTTTTCCAAGATTGAAGGTAACAAAATTCTGGTTCACGGTGGCGGAAAATCGGCTACGAAAATGGCGCAGAGTATTGGTTTGGTTCCCCAAATGATTGACGGACGAAGAATTACCGATAAACCAATGCTGGATGTGGTCGTGATGATTTATGCCGGCGAAATCAACAAAAATATCGTGGCTCAATTGCAAGCCAACAACACCAATGCAATGGGATTTTCTGGTGCCGACGGTAACTTGATTCAGTCCACCAAAAGAAACCATCCCACCATCGATTACGGTTTTGTGGGTGATGTGCAAAAAGTGAATACGCCATTGTTGGAAACCTTGATCAATAGCGGAATTGTCCCCGTTTTCTGTGCCATCACGCACGACAAAAACGGACAATTATTGAATACCAATGCTGATACAATTGCAAGTGAACTAGCCATAGCTGCATCAGAAGTTTTTGAAGTAACCCTGAATTATTGCTTCGAAAAAGCCGGTGTTCTAACCGATGTTGAGGACGAAAATTCGGTAATCCAACAAATTAATTCTGCTCTGTACGCCCAATTGAAAGAGGAAGGCGCGATTCATTCGGGAATGATTCCAAAATTAGACAACTGTTTCAATAGTTTGTCCAAAGGAGTCCAAAAAATAAAAATTGGTCATCACAGAATGTTGAAAAACGACAATTCTATTTGCACGACCATCGAAATATAAAAAGTTAAACACAGATTTCACAAATTTTCACAGATTCTATATCTCAATTTAGGCA
>JAGNPF010000350.1 GCA_017989775.1 Flavobacterium sp. | reverse complement strand
TTTCAATTGCAAAAGCGGAGTAAATCAGACAATCGGCAAAAGATTGAAGCCAGTCGAACATAGCTTTCTTGTATTAAAAAATTATTCTAACAACAGCTTCCTTCCGTTTTTGGTTCGTCGTGATTGTGGCAACAGGATTTTTTACTGTCGGATGAATGCGAATGCGAATGTGAATCGCAACAAGAGGAAGCTTCGGCATTTTCCAAAACCGAGGAAGTATCTCCAATGGTTGGAAACCCTTTTTGCGCCCAACGAATCAGGCCGTGCTTCATGTTGATTACATTGTCGTAACCGTGATATACCATAAAACCAGCGGCTCTCAAACTTCTTCCGCCCGATTTACAAACCATCACCACTTGTCTGTCTTTGGGAATTTCCGTGTAATGTTCCTCGAAAACACTCAAAGGAATATTGATGATATTCGGCACATCATAAGCTAGTTGTGCCACTTCGTCTTTCTCGCGAACATCTACCAACAATGCTCCGTTTTTGATTAAAGCCTGTGTTTTGGTTGGGCAAATTTCAGTTACTCTTACTTGTTTTTCCATTGTATTTATTATTTTAAAAAATCTTTTATTTCGTCTATTTGGGCAATTCTGCCTTTTACTTTTACCACGTCATCAATTATCAAAACGGGCGTTGTCAGCACGTTGTAGCGCATCATTTCTTCTATGTCTTCAATTTTGATGATTTCGGCCTCAATTCCCAATTGTTTTACGGCTTCTTCAACATTATGAAATGTTGTTTTGCATTTTGGACAACCAGGCCCTAATACTTTTATCTGTTTCATTTCTTTATTTTTTTTTAAGTGTAACTTATGGTTTTGTTAATTTTTCGGGATTCGTGACCATGGCTACATTGTGCTCCCTATTTGGAATTAAAATTCCATTCAACAAGCGGATGGCCAAATTCCAATTTTCCCTGTTGATGCAATATCTAACCGTAGGCGGCGTAATGCTGCCCTGAATCAAACCCGCGTCCTTCAATTCGTTCAAGTGCTGCGACAAGGTTGATTTGGCAATCGGCAATTCTTCGGCCATGTCACCGTGATAACAGCAAGTTTGATTGTTGAGCAATTGCAAAATGGCAATCCTGACGGGATGTCCCAAAGCTTTGGCAAAACGGGCCGTTTGTTCTTGCTCGTCGGTGAAATAACCTGGTTTGGAAGTGTTGGGCATGTCATTTTTTATTGTTCGTAAATTTACGAACAATAAAACAAACGACAATTCCAATAGACTATTTTTTGGATAATTTGGAGTCGTTCTAATTTGGTGTTTTTGGGTATTTGGAACGATTTAAATCAGGGAATTTTGCCCACAAAAAAAGCCTCGAATTCGAAGCTTTTCAATTAATATTTGTCTGCAATGCTACAAATCTTCTTTTACGTCAGCATCGGGAGCATTTTTCTTTACCGATTCTATTCCGTTGTCACGAGCCGCAACGGACTCATACATTTCGCTATTGCCGATAATTTGGCCGTTCGTGGCTTTAAGATTGAAATACAGTTTCCCGTTTTTGGCTTCCAATTTATCAAACCTGGCGTCAACCTGGGAGTTTTTCCTCACGGACTCGATTCCGTTTTCGCAAGCCGCTTTTGTAGCGTAACCTTCACTAGCCAAAATAACTTGTCCATTTCCTGCTTTTAACACAAACTGAAATTCATCATTTTTTCTTTTGCTAACCAAAAATGTTCCCATAGATTTTGTTTTTAATTGATTAATAACATAAAATTAATAAAAAACAATTTAAAAGATGTTAGCAAATTGATATTAATTTCCCGGCTCAAAAAAGCCTTGATTTGCTATTGCAACACCTTGTTTAATTGATTCCTTTTCCAGCCTATTGAAGTTATTCTGTTTTTGGGAACGATTTTTATTTATTTCATTCTCATTATTAAAAAAACCAACTAAAAAACTCCACAATCTTCAACACCTCAGGTAAAAATGCAAAACCCAACATCACAATGTTAATTATTTGTTATACAGAAACTTACAACAAAAAAAACTCGTTCGTTTTTTCGTAAATTTACCGGTCGAAATTATGAAAACCAGATGAACAGACAACTTTTAAAACCAACAACAAAATGGCAATAGCAAGAAAACGTTCAGAAGTAGAAGCCGAAATCAAAGAGTATTTGGGCATCGTTCCGGGATTCATGAAAGATATTCCCGATGCGTATTAAGATTTTGAATGGGAATTATTCAGAAGCCTTCAACTAGGCGAAACACTTATTCCCAATAAATACAAAGAATTGATGGGTGTTGCATTACATTCAGAAACTAAATGCAGGTATTGCACATTGTTTCACGCAGAGACCGCAAAACTCTTTGGTGCAACAGACGCAGAAATACAAGAAGCGGTTCATTATGCAAAAATGTCGCTTGGCTGGAGTGCCTATCTTAATGGCATGCAAACCGATTATGACGAGTTTGCCGGTGAATTGAAACAAATAGGCAATTATGTGAAAGAAAATATGGCACAACATGCACATTGAAAAAAGAAATAATCTGGTTTTTCATATTTCACTCAGCGGTTATGAATTAGCTGCTTTAATTTCATCGGCTCGCTGGGTGGTTGAAGGCGCCAAAGGCGAACTTACGGATGAAGCCATACAGCAGTTGAAACAGGTAGTTTCCAATTATGACAAGGCAGTTGACAAGTTTGCAGAGCGAGAATCGAAATGAGTAATACTATTCTTTTGGATTCTCGCTTTTTTGATGGCTATTGGTTGCTCGATTCTTTCAGGAATAAACCGGATTCAAAAATTTCCCCCTGATTACAATCCCATCTGGCTCAATTCCTTTTCCAGCTTGTCGAAGTTTTCCTCGTTTTTGTCCACCACGAAAGGTTTTAG
>JAGNPF010000042.1 GCA_017989775.1 Flavobacterium sp. | reverse complement strand
TTATTTAACTCCAGATTCTACATATAAAGATGTTGCAAGTTTAGTAAAAATGAATAGAGATTTTAGTGGAGCAATTCTTCAAGCTCTTAATGCCGATGGTCTTATTGAAGGCCAAGCAAAAACAAGATTATATACAGCATTTAATAATTTAGATAATGCTAATATAAGTCAAGCTATAAAAAATACTACAAAGCATTTAAAGAGCGAAAGCTTCAATAAAGATCTAGATAAAAAAGTTAAAACTACAGCTCCAAGAACTGTTGATTTAAACTTATCAAACATCATTGTTTCGTGTTCTTTTTTGATTACAGGGTCATCATAGAAATCTCCACTTTCATCAACTCTTTTACCTGCTATTTCTCTAAACATTTTTGCTGTTTCAGGTTCGAAAGAATATGGATTCTCTATTAAATGCACCAAGCCTTTTTTAACCCATTTTTGAAGAACAATGTAAAAATATAACACATTGACAAATTCATTTTTCCATAAATTTGGTTTTGATATTGGACAATATTCAGGCGAGATGGCATTTGGATTTTGTAAAGGATGAAATACTATAATTTCATCTGAATACAAGGAATAACGAGCAATATTGTTTATTATAGTTTTACCATCCAATACTCCGTGAAAAATAGAAGTTAATTTTTCCTTCGCATCATTTTTTGGAAGCAAATTATAGCGATCTAAATTATATGGAAATATTTGTCCATAAATTTTATAAGTTTCAGAAATTTTTTCTAGTGTTATGCGTTTTGCTAGATCTGCCCACGTTTGATTCTTATTTATATTAAAAATTTGATTCAATGCATCGTAAAATTGCAAATTAAGATTATTAAATGTGATTGATTTTTCTATCATCTTTTTTTTATGTTAATGATTTTATGTGTTTTACGAGTAAGTTTGCTGCTAACTTTATATAGGTCTGACGATGTCCGACTTATCTACCCAAAATTAGGTGGCTTTGTCTGACAAACGCTAGTGCTTTTCCATTTTCAAATATATAAATAAATATTTACAAAAACTATCAAAACCCAATCCCCCAAAACAAAAAAAAGGGAGAGTTTGCAGAAACTCTCCCTTTTTATCTAAACGCAACCTGATTCATTTATTAATGTCCGATGGATTGCATGCTTTCGGTTCTCAAGATTTTGCCGGTGGCCGTTTCGTTGAACTTTGGTATAAACACCACTTCTTTGGGTTTTTCAAATTTTTCCAAAACAGCAAAAACCGAATCTTCTATTGTCATCGGCTCGCCTTCCACATAAAGTACGGCTTTTTGCCCAAGGGTTTCATCGGGCTGTCCAAACACGAAATAACGTCTTGGTATCAAGGTGGACAATTTGTCCTCGATGCGTTCCGGCATCAATTTAACGCCGCCGCTGTTGATGATGTTGTCTATTCTTCCTTCCCAACTGAATTGGGTGTCCGAAACCAAATCCACGATGTCGTTGGTCACGATTTTGTCCTTGCTGATGTTTTTGGCATCAATCACCAAACATTTTCTGTCGTCAACGGAAACTTTCACGTTGGGCAAAACGGTAAAATTCTTCTCCCCTATTCTCTTGGCGGCAATATGGGTGATGGTTTCCGTCATACCGTAGGTTTCGTAGATTTCCATTGGCAGTTTTACCAATTCTTGCTCCAAAGCTTTGTGCACTTTCACCCCGCCAATAATCAATTTCTTGATTTTTTTGGCTTTCAATTTTTCCAAGGAATTTTTGGCTTGCAAGGGCACCATGGCACAAAAATCAAATTCTTCGTCAATGTTTTTCAACGGATCCGAATTGGGTTCCACGAATTTCATGTCCAATCCCAAAATAAAGGAACGAACAAACATCATTTTCCCGGCCACATAATTGGTCGGCAAACAGTGCAACATGGTATCGCCGGGCTTCAATCCGAAGAAATCCCCGGTAGCCAAAGCCGAATCCAACATGGCCTGTTTTTCTATTCTAACCACTTTGGGAGCTCCCGTGGTTCCCGAAGTTTGCAATTCGATATAGGATTTGTTGTCAAACCAATCCAACAGGAAGTTCCCCACATGTTGCTCGAAAGGCTCCCCTTCCTTGATGAAGGAATAGGCAACATAATACATTTGTTCCAGATTGATATGGTAGCCGTTTAGCTTGAAACGATTGTGTATGTTCTTGTATGTAATTTTGTTTGTAACCATTATGAAATTATTATTTAAAAATTATTGATGTGTTCAAGATTGTATTTTGGCAGTAAGTTTTGTCGTCCACTGGCTCCAATGGTACTTTTTAGCAAATATAAATAAGATAATCGGATAGACAATTGCAATTGAAACAATCATTTCATTTAACATGTCGATTGTGTTTTCGGCTTTCGAATATTTGAAAACCGCATCGGTGTGCATGGCCGAAAAATCGGAAGTGATCAACAGGGCGGCCATCAGGTTGTTTCCCAAATGAAAACCCAAAGCCAGCTCCAGTCCTTCGTCCATCAAGGTCATGATGCCCAACAAGAAACCGGTGCCTATGTAAAACACCATGACTCCGTAACCCATTTTGGCCACTTCGGGATTGGCAGAGTGAAACAACCCGAACAGTGTTGAAGTCAACAGCAACGGAAACCACCTGTTCTTGGCGATGATGCCAATTTGCTGCATCAAATAACCCCGGAACAAATATTCTTCGAAACCAATTTGAAACGGGAACAACAATAGGCTGATGCCGAACAAAAGGGCAAATTTCGCCGGATTGAAATTCCATAAAACGGTGGAGCTGTCCAAGGCATACGAAACCGCAAAACTGGCCAAGGTCAACAGGACAATTAACCCAAAAGAGAACAGGATTCTGTTGTAATCCACTTTGTCCCTGGAAGTCGTCAGCGAGAGAATGCTTCGTTGATGCAGTACTCCAACCAGCAAAAAAAGCAAGCCCAACAACAAAACAAAGGGCAATAAATTCATCAGCAGCGACAAATTATTCGGAATTTCGCGCATGGATTGGTAAAGCTTGTCCAAATCTTCCTTGGACATCAGGAAATACATGATGAAGTTGGCAACGAACACCCCAAGTGTCAACAAACTGGTAATCAAGACGCGCCACCACGCATTGTTGCCTTTGTATGCTTGATTTATGTACATTGTGTTCTATTTAATGGATGGCGAACCAGAAAGTCTGTTTTGCCTAAATTTGTCTGCTCGAATTTAGCATAATTTTCTGTTTTTATGCCTTACTTTACAAAAAATTAAAACTCTTTTTTCATGATTCAAATATATCACAATTCCCGCTGCGGAAAATCGAGGGAATGCCTTGTTTTTCTGGAAAATTCAGGTCAAAAATACGAAATCGTCAAATATCTGGAAGATGTTCCCAGTTTTGGCGAATTGAAGGAAATCATCCAAAAACTGGGCATAAAACCCATTGAGCTGGTGCGTCGAAAAGAGAAAATCTGGACAGAAAATTTCAAGGACAAACCCTTGACCGACGACGAGATTGTCCAAGCGATGGTTGCGAATCCCATTCTCATCGAAAGACCCATAGTGATCAACGGAGACAAGGCGGTTATCGCAAGACCCTTGGAAAAAGCGGCGGCAATTTTGTAAAGAGGTCCAGCCCCACTTTAACAAATCTTTATGATTTACAGCTTAAACCAAAGGCTACTTTTGCAATCTTATCGTTTCAAACAACTATTAAAATCAATGAAAAAATTAAAATCCATTTTGGTATCCTTTCTGCTAATCACTTCTTTTTTAAGCTTTTCACAGGGGAAACCCCAAGCCGCAAAAATAAAGATTTCTGGAAAGGTTATCGAAAAAGTGAGCAAACAACCCCTTGAATACGCCACCATCACTTTCATAAACACAAAATCGGCGAAAACGGCAGCCGGAGGAATCACGAATCCAAAAGGAGAATTCGACATAGACGTGACTCCCGGTGTTTATGACATAAAAATAGAATTTATTTCATTTAAAACGACCACGATAAAGGATCGAAATCTTCAAGAAAAAACCAATTTGGGACAAATCGCCTTGGAAGAAGACGCTTCACAATTGAATGAAGTGGTGGTTCGTGCCGAAAAATCTTCGGTAGAAATCAAACTGGACAAAAAAGTGTACAATGTGGGCCAGGACATGATGGTGAAAGGCGGAACCGTAAGTGACGTACTGGACAATGTTCCTTCTGTTTCTGTCGATGTCGAAGGCAACGTGAGTTTGAGAGGAAGCGACAACATCCGAATTTTGATTGACGGAAGACCCTCTTATGCGGTAAATATCGCCGAAGCGCTGAAACAACTTCCCGCCGATGCCATCGACAAAGTGGAAGTGATTACCAATCCATCGGCACGATACGATGCCGAAGGTGGTTCGGGATTGATCAACATCGTTCTCAAAAAAGGAAAAAACCAAGGTTTCAACGGAACTTTCATCGCTTCGGGAGGTATTCCCGAAACCTATGGTTTCAGTGCCAACGTGAATTACAAAACAGAAAAATTAAACTATTTCACTACCGCGGGCTACAACCACCGAACCAATGAAGGAGGAGGAAAAACCAATTCCGAATATTTCAATGACGACGGTTCCATCAAGAACTTTTTGGACGAAGATCGCGAAACCGAGAGAACCAGGGATGGTTTCAACGGAAGAGCGGGAATCGAATGGACGATTGCCCCAAACACTTTTTGGACAAATGCCATCAATTACCAAAAAGACAGCGGTGAAAACACAGACTTAATCAATTACAACAATTTTGATGCCGCCCACAATTTTACCGGAACAACCTACCGTTTGGGTACAGGCGAAACCGGAGGCGAAAATGTGGAATACACTTCAAACTTAATCAAGAACTTCAACGACGAGGGACACAAACTCACCATCGACGGTTCCATTTCAAGAAATACGGATGACAGCCAAAGCATCATTTTTGGTTCGAACAATTACAACAACACCCTGAACAATCAAGTACAAAAACAAGCACAATTCCAAGCGGATTATGTGCTCCCCTTGGGCGAAGGAAGCCAGTTTGAAGCGGGATACAAAGGAAATTTTGGCAACTTGAACAATCAATATTATGTGCTGGACGACCAAGGCGAAAGAATTGACAATTTATCAAACACATTGGAATACATCGAAAACATCAACGCACTCTACACGCAATATGGTTTCAAGAAAAACAAATTCTCTTATTTGTTCGGCTTGCGATGGGAAGACACCAATATCGAAGTAAATTTATTGGACAACAATGATTTCAACACCAAAAAGTACAACAACTTTTTTCCAAGCGCCTTTGTCAGTTATGAAATTTCAGACCAAAGCAACATTACCACAAGCTACAGCAAACGTTTGTCGAGACCAAGAGGCCGTTTCATGAACCCTGCGGTAAATTATGCTAGTAATGTCAATATTTTTCAAGGAAATCCTGACTTAGACCCATCTATGACAAACAAATTTGATTTTGGATTCATCAAGCGTTGGAACAAAATAACGTTCAACACCTCGGCTTATTTTGAAGACACCAAAGATGTTTTCAGCTTTGTGCGATCTCCCACCGGAGACGAGGTAAACGGAATTCCCGTTATCAGAAGTTCCCCCATCAACTTGGGAAAAGAACAAAAATTTGGTTTTGAATTTACTTTGAATTACAACCCGTTCAAAATATGGAGACTGAACAGCAATTTCAATTTTTACAACGTAAAAACTACTGGGGAACACAGCTACACCGACACTCAAGGTGAATTAATCGTTCAAAACCTGGACAACCAAGCCACTACTTGGTCAGCCAGAGTTAGTTCCAAACTCACTTTACCCTACAAAATAGACTGGCAGTTGAATGCCAACTACAATGGAGAACAAAAAACCGCACAAGGCAAAAACTTGGGCCAATTTGGTATGAACACCGCCTTCAGTAAAGATGTACTAAAAGACAAAGCAACGATAGCGTTCAATATTAGTGATATTTTCAACTCGAGAAAGATGCGATCTTACACTTATCTTGAAAACCAAACGTCGTATAGCGAATTTCAATGGCGTAAACGTCAATTCAATTTGTCGTTCACCTACCGCTTCAACAAGCCAAAAGGAGAAAAAGAGAAAAATCCGCAACCTAGAAATGATGATGGCGGAGGAGAATTCCCTGGATAACAACCAAACGGATTTAGCTTGAATTTGCGAGCCATGAACAGCTAAAAATCCCCATGAAGTCTTAAGGTTTCATGGGGATTTTTGTTTAAAACAGTATGGAATAAAAAATAGAAAACTTCCAAAAAACACAACTTCCAGTTCTTATCAATATCTTTGAACCCTTAATTATTTTCAAATGAAAAATTCACAAATCCTGGTTTTGTTCCTCATTGGCGCCGTGCTCACGGTTATCGGCGCAGTATTCAAAATCTCGCACGAACGCAAAGACTGGACCAGTTTCTTCCTCATCATTGGAATGACTTTCGAAGCCGTGGCAGGAATCATGTTGCTCCTGAAATTATTCAAGAAAAACAACAATAAAGATTCTTTTCTGGATAGTTGATCCCGATAATCCGAAATCAAAAAAGGGCTTCATTCCCAATCGAATGAAGCCCTTTTTGTATGATCAAATTTTCTTTTAGCGTTGTTGTCTCGCGACTTCGCCGTGATGGCTCAAATCCAGTCCCAACTCTTGTTCCACATCGGTCACTCGAACAGGAATAAATTTGTTGATGATTTTGAACAACAACAAGGTGAAAACGAAGGCATAACTGGTTGCAAACAAGATGGCAACGCATTCCTTGAACAACAACATGCCGTCACCTCCATAAAACAATCCGTTTGGAATAGCCGAATTAATGGTGCTGTTGGCAAAGAAACCAACACAAATAGTTCCGATAATTCCTCCCATACCGTGCACTCCCCATACATCGAGTGCGTCATCCCAACCTTTTCTTTCCTTGAACTTCACGGCTGCAAAACAACCAAAAGCCGCAATGATTCCGATAATGGCCGCCGAATAAATATCGACAAATCCCGCTGCCGGAGTGATGGTGGCCAAACCGGCAACTGCCCCGGTCATCAATCCGATGAAAGTGGGTTTCTTTTTTCCAGTGTTCCATTCGATAAGCAACCAAGTAACGGCGGCAAAAGAAGCTGCCGTATCCGTATTCAAGAAAGAAGAAACCGTGATGGCATTTACCGCCAATTCGCTTCCAGCATTAAATCCGTACCAGCCAAACCAAAGCAAGGCCGTTCCAATGGCAACCAACGGAATGTTGTTCGGCTCGTGCGTCGTTTGTCTGCGCCCCACGAAATAGACCGAAGCCAATGCCGCAAAACCGGCCGTTGCATGCACGGTGATTCCTCCGGCAAAGTCAAAAACGCCCCATTCGGCAAGCAATCCACCGCCCCAAACCATGTGAACGAAAGGATAATAAACAAATATTTGCCAAAAAATCAGGAACAAAACATACGATTTAAAACTCACGCGGTTGATGAATGCTCCCGTAATCAAGGCCGGCGTGATAATGGCAAACATCATTTGGTAAGCAATAAAAACATATTCCGGGAAACGTTTATCGGGAGAATACAGTGTTGAAGGAGTAATGCCGTGATAAAATGCCTTGTCCAAATTTCCTATTATCCCAAAAAAATCGGAACCCGAATCCATGTTCCCGCTAAAGCAAAGCGAGTAACCAAAAGCAAACCAAAGTACCGTTCCAATCCCCATGGAAACGAAACTTTGCATCATAATACTCAAAATATTTTTGCTGCAGCCCAAACCTCCATAAAAAAAAGCAAGTCCGGGAGTCATTAGCATCACCAAACTGGTGGCCAAAATCATAAAAGTGGTCAAACCGACATCTAACATATTGTTATATTTTAATTTTTTTTGCGCAAATGTAAAACAAATGTGTTGATATTTATTTTACATTTTTAATAAATTTTACCATTAACAATAAAAAAAAGGAGGTGTAAAGACTCATTTACCACGATTAAAAACAACAACCCCTTAAAAAAACAAGGGTATGTCAAAAAAAATAAAATAAAAAATTATGGTTTTTAAATAATATCGCAAAATGCCCCCTCAATAATAGACCTATTTTATTTAATTCTCATTTTCATACCTTTGCCATTATTTAATTGCACAAAATGAACATCAAACTCATCGCTATTGGCAAAACCGACAATAAAAACCTACAATCGTTGATCGAGGAGTATCAAAAGCGTTTGTCTTTCTACATCAAGTTTGATTTGGAGATTATTCCCGACATTAAAAACGTAAAAAACTTGTCGGAAAGCCAGCAAAAAGAAAAAGAAGGCGAACTGATTTTGGCAAAAATAACCCCAACCGACCAACTCATTTTATTGGACGAAAACGGAAAAACTTTTTCAAGCGTGGGTTTTTCAGAGGAATTGCAGAAGAAAATGAACTCGGGTGTAAAAACTTTGGTTTTCGTGATTGGAGGCCCTTACGGTTTTTCGGACACCGTTTACGCCAAGGCACAAGGCAAAATTTCGCTTTCGCTAATGACGTTCTCCCACCAAATGGTGCGCTTGTTTTTTATCGAACAATTGTATCGCGGATTCACGATTTTAAGGAATGAACCGTATCATCATCAATGATTTACGAATTACGATTTAGAATATACGATTTATTGGAAAACAAATTCTTCGTAAGTCAAATTTAAACTAGGAACATGGAATTTTAAACTTTGAATAAAAATTTTGTCTTGAACATAACTTCCATAAGACAAATCTTTGGCGAAGCAAAATTGAAATTTATTGGGTTTGTCACTTGGTAAGGCATTCAAATAATTTTATAATTCTTCTTTTTTAATTACCACATTATCAATTGAAATTTTATTGTTTTTATCAAAAAAGACAATCACGCCAAACTTCGG